>DASYHY010000054.1:0-20609 GCA_036252795.1 Aurantimonas sp.
ATGGCGGGCGATGAGCGCTTCCGACAGGGCCTGAACGTTCTTCGCCTTGGTGCGGAACAGCCCGATCGTGCGGATGTGCTCGCGGATCGCGTCCTCGCCGAGCGCTGCCATCGTCGCCGGCGTGTCGGCGGCGGCGAAGAGGCCCCGCGTCGCCTTGTTGACCCCGGCATCGGTCGCCTGCGCCGAGAGCACCACCGCGACGAGCAGGGTGAAGGGGTTGGTGTACTCCAGTTCCGACTGCGGGTCCGGCCGCTGCACGGCAAAGCGCCGGAAGATCTCCTCGATCTCGGCTTTCGCGTAGGGAATGCGCGGCCGGCGCGTGGCCGGCTTCGGGCGGGGCGATGTGCCGCCGCCTGCGCGCTTGACCAAAGGGGGAGTGCGACCGATCTTTGCTGCCATGACCGTCCTATAGAGCGGGATCGGCGGCCGGGAAACGCCGGTTGGCCGATTGGTGATCAACGGGGAAGCCGCCGGCCCAGGATGCCGGCGCACGCTGCCGACCGGGAGGCGCGCGATGAACGAGACATTCGACAGCCGCCCGGCTGCGGGCGCCGACGCCGAGCCGCCGATCTTCGCGGCGCTGCTGGTGCCGTATCGCTCGCTCGGGCGCCGCGGCTTCACCATCCTGATGGTGGGCACGGTGCTGGTGTGCCTCGGCACCGGCGCGATGTTCGTCGCCAAGGGCGCCTGGCCGGTCTTCGGCTTTCTCGGCCTCGACGTGCTGCTGGTGTGGTGGGCCTTCACCGCCAGCTACCGCTCGGCCGAAGCGCGCGAGGAGGTCACCGTCTCGCGCAGCGATCTGTCGATCCGCAAGATTTCGCCGCGCGGCGAGGTGCGCGAGGCGCATCACAACCCGTTCTGGGCGCGGTTCCGGATCGCCCGGCACGAGGAGATCGGCATCACGCGGATGAGTGTCGATTCGCAAGGCGCTTCGACCGAGATCGGCAGCTTCCTCAACCCCGACGACCGCGAGAGCTTCGCGCGCGCCTTCAGCCGGGCGCTGCTGACCGCCCGGGGCCGCTGACGGTCCTGGACGTAGGGAAAACGGGTGGCGGGGTGGCTTGCCTCCGTGCAGTGATGGGGACGAAGGAGATCGCCATGCTGTCCGTCGCCCCCGCCGCCTTCGAGCCGGCCCTGCCGCCCGCCATGCCCGCGTCCCGCGGCGCGCTGCCCGACTACGACGCGGTCCGCCGCACGATCGAGTTCATCTCGACGCATTACCGCCAGCAGCCGAGCCTCGGCGAGATCGCTGCCGCGCTCGGCATGGAGGAGGCGGCGCTCGGCCTCGTCTTCCGCCGCTGGTCCGGCCTCACGCCGAAGGCGTTCCTGCAGGCGGTGACGCTCGACCATGCCCGCCGGCTGCTCGGCGACGGCGCCTCGCTGCTCGACGCGGCGCTGGAGGTGGGGCTTTCCGGGCCGTCGCGGCTGCACGACCTCTTCGTCAAGCACGAGGCGCTGTCGCCCGGCGCCTACAAGGCGCGCGGCGAGGGCATCACGCTCGCCTACGGCTTCCACCCGACGCCCTTCGGCCTGTCGCTGGTGGTGGCGACGGAACGGGGCCTCGCCGGCATCGGCTTTGCCGAGCCGGGCGACGGCGGCGAGGCGGCGGCGCTGGACGACATGCGCCGGCGCTGGCCGCGGGCGGCGTTCGAGCCGCAGCCGGACGTGACGCGCCCGCTCGCCCGACGGATATTCGATCCGGCGAGCTGGCAGAGCGAGCGCCCGCTCAGGATCGTCCTGATCGGCAGCGACTTCGAGATCCGCGTCTGGGAGGCGCTGCTGACGATCCCCGTCGGGCAGGCCACCACCTACGCGCAGGTGGCGGACCGTATCGGCGCGCCGAAGGCGGCGCGGGCGGTCGGCGCGGCGGTCGGCCGCAATCCGATCTCCTTCGTGGTGCCGTGCCACCGCGTCGTCGGCAAGGCCGGCGCGCTGACCGGCTACCACTGGGGCATCACTCGCAAGCGGGCGATGCTCGGCTGGGAATGCGGGCTCCTGGCGCGCCCCTGAGCGGCGCGCGCCGGGCTCGAGGGGCAGGCGTCAGATCTTCCCGTCGAGGCCCATCTGGTAATATTTGTGGACGATCTTTTCCTGGTTCTCGAGCAGCCAGTCGATCGACGGCTCGTTGGCCATCGCCTTGCGGATCGCCTGCGTCATCCCCTTGCGGTGGATGTCGAACAGCACCTTGTGGTCGAGATCGGCGACGTCGACGATGGTCGGCGCCAGCCAGACCGAGCAGATGATGCCGAGATCGTTGACCCGGTCCTTCGGCAGGATGCCTTCCCTGACCGCGTCGAGCACGCCGTTGGCGATGGCGAACTGCACCGTGCCCATCAGGATCGAGGTATATTTCGGGTCGTCGACGGTCACCTTGGAGACGCAGAGCGTCGCCGGGCGGACCATGATGTCGGTGTTGAGCAGCGCGAAGACGCGGCTGTGGCCCTTCACCTGGTCGCCGGTCAGCGTCGCGATGGCGGTGCCGACCGGGCCGTCGAGCTCGCCGATGACGACTTCCGGCTCGGCGGCGGTTCCCGGAGGCCCGCCGGCGACGAGGGCCTCGCCGGTGCGCAGGACGATACGATCGGTCATGATGGCATTCTCTCAGCTGTTTTCCGGCGCCCGGGGCTGGCCTAGCACCCGGGCGCGCAGGGCTCAATCATGCGCGGGGAAAGCCGGGGCGCCGGTCAGCCCTCCAGCACGACCTTCTCGGCGACGCTGGAATCGGCGTTGAGCCGGTAGACGATCGGCACGCCGGTGGCGATCTCCTGCCCGACGATCTCCTCGCCGCTGAGCCCATCCAGCGCCATCACCAAAGCGCGCAGCGAGTTGCCGTGCGCCACGACCAGCACCGTCCCGTCGCCCAGCACCTTCGGCTGGATGTCGTGGATGTAGAAGGGCCAGACCCGCGCGCCGGTGTCCTTGAGGCTTTCGCCGCCCGGCGGCGGCACGTCGTAGGAACGGCGCCAGACATGCACCTGCTCCTCGCCCCATTTCTTTCGGGCGTCGTCCTTGTTGAGGCCCGACAGTTCGCCGTAGTCGCGCTCGTTGAGGGCGATGTTGCGGATCGTCGGCAGATCCTCGCGGCCCATCTCGCCCAGCATCAGCGACAGCGTCCGCTGCGCTCGCGACAGTTCGCTGGTGAACGCGACGTCGAAGGTAAGGCCCGCTTCCTTCAGCCGGCGGCCGGCGGCCTTGGCCTCCTCGACGCCCTTTTCCGTCAGGTCCGGGTCCTTCCAGCCGGTGAAGAGGTTCTTCAGGTTCCAGTCGCTCTGGCCGTGGCGGACGAGGACGAGGGTTCGGGACATCGCGGCGGACCTTTTCGTTGGGGTGCGAAGGCTGAGGGAAAGCGTCAGTCGTTCAGGCCGAGCACGTCGCGCATGCCGTAGAGGCCGGGCGCCCGGTCCTGCGCCCACAGTGCGGCGCGCACCGCGCCGCGGGCGAAGATGGCGCGGTCGGTGGCGATGTGGCTGAGCACCAGGCGCTCGCCCTCGCCGGCGAGGATCACCGAATGCTCGCCCACCACCGAGCCGCCGCGCAGCGTGGCGAAGCCGATCGTGCCCTCTGCCCGCGGGCCCGTCTGGCCGTCGCGCACGCGCACGCTGGCATCGGCCAGGGCGACATCGCGGCCCGCCGCCGCTGCCTCGCCGAGAAGCAGCGCCGTGCCCGACGGCGCGTCGATCTTGTGGCGGTGGTGCATCTCGAGGATCTCGATGTCGAAGGCGTCGGGCCCGAGCGCCCTTGCGGCCTTCTCGACCAGCCCGGCCAAAAGGTTGACGCCGAGGCTCATATTTCCGGACTTGACGATCCGCGCCCGCGCGGCCGCCGCCGCGATCGCCGCCTCGTCATCGCCGGCGAGACCGGTCGTGCCGATCACGTGGACGAGCCCCTTCCCGGCGGCGATCGCCGCGAAGGCGACCGACGCGGCCGGCGCGGTGAAGTCGATGATGCCGTCGGCGCCGTCGAGCGCGGCGTCGGCGTCGCTGGTCACCGGGACACCCAGCTGGCCGATCCCGGCCAGCACTCCCGCATCGGTGCCGATGGCCGGCGAATCGGAGCGGTCGAGCGCACCGGAGAGACGGGCGCCCGGCGTCGCCGCGATCGTCTCGACGAGGGTGCGGCCCATGCGCCCTGCCGCGCCGAGCACGACCAGTCTCATCTCGCTCATCGCGGGGCTTTCCTTCCTATTCGACCGATGCCTTCAGGGCCGGACGGTCTCCGCCAGCGCCTTGGCTGCCGGATCGCGCACCTCGTGGCTCTGAAGGCCGTAGAAGCGGGCATAGTGGCCTTCCTGCCGATCGACAAGCTCGCCATGCGTGCCGCTCTCGACGATCCGGCCGCCGTCCACCACCAGGATCTGGTCGGCGCCGACGATGGTCGAGAGCCGGTGGGCGACGACGATCACGGTGCGGTTCCGCGACGCTTCCTCCAGCGCCTTCTGCACCAGTGTCTCCGAGCGCGTGTCGAGCGCCGACGTTGCCTCGTCGAGCAGCAGGATCGGCGCGTCGCGGACGAGGGCGCGGGCGATCGACAGCCGCTGGCGCTGCCCACCCGAGAGCGTCACACCGTTCTCGCCGAGCGGTGTGTCGAAGCCCTGCGGCTGGGTGACGATGAATTCCTCCGCCTGGGCGAGGCGCGCCGCCTCCTCGATCTCGGCGTCGGTGGCATCGGGACGTCCGAGCCGGATATTGTCGCGGATCGTGCCCTCGAAGAGGTAGGGAGACTGCGGCACGTAGGCGATCTTCTCGCGCAGCGACCGCTTGGTGACGGTGCTGATGTCCTGCCCGTCGATCAGGATCCGGCCCTCTCCGACGTCGTAGAAGCGCTGCAGCAGCGCGACGAGCGTCGACTTTCCGCCTCCCGACGCGCCGATCACCGCCGTGGTCCTGCCGGCCGGGGCGACGAAGTCGAGCCCGCGCAGCACCGGCTCGTTGTCGTAATAGGAGAAGCCGACATTCTCGAAGACGACCTCGCCGCCGGAGATCACCAGATCCGGCGCGCCCGGCCGGTCGGGCTGGCGCGGCTCCAGATCCAGGATCTCGTAGATCATCTGGGCGTTCACCAGCGCCCGCTCGAGCTGCACCTGCAGCTTGGCCAGCCGCCGCGCCGGATCGTAGGCGAAGAGCAGAGCGGTGATGAAGGCGAACATCGAGCCCGGCGAGTAGCCGTAGATGATGGCGCGATAGCCGGAATAGGCGATGACGCCGGCGATGGCGATGCCGGCGACGATCTCCGTCACCGGCGTCGTGCGCTCGGTGATGCCGGCGATCCGGTTGGAGCGCTCCTCGGCGGCGAGGATCAGGCGCTCGATCCGCTCGCGCAGCGGCTTCTCCATGGTGAAGGCCTTGACCACCGAGATGCCCTGGGCGGCTTCCTGCATCGAGGCCAGGACACGGGCATTGAGGTCGATTGACTGCCGCGTGGCGGTGCGCAGCTTGCGGGCCAGCGCCGCGATCATCAGGGCGATCGGCGGCCCGGCGAGCAGGGCGATGCCGGACAGGACCGGATCCTGATAGATCATGACGAAGACCAGGAAGATCAGGCTCAGTATGTCGCGCGCCAGCGTCGTCACGGTGAGGTTCAGCGTGTCGCGGATACCGGCGACGTTCTGGTTGATGCGCGCCGCCAGATGGGCCGAGCGGTTCTCGGAGAAGAAGTCCACCGACAGTTCGGTCAGATGCTGGAAGAGCCGCCGCTGGTAGCGCGCGACGATGTTGTTGCCGATCCGCGCCAGGATAACGCCCTGGCCGTAGCTCGCCAGGCCCCGCACCGCGAAGGCGAGGAACACGACGATGGGCAGGGTGACGATCGCGCCGCGGTTCTGCTTGACGAAGATCTCGTCGATGACGTCGCGCATGATCCAGGCGAGGAACGCGGTGCTGGCGGCGACCAGCACGAGGCAGACGATCGCGATCGCATACTGCCGGAAGAACAGCCGGCCGTTCTCGGCGACGATCCGCTTCAGGAGCCGGATCACCAGCCCGCGCTCGTCGGGCTTCGTCAGGGAGATGGATTTCTTCACGCCGGGGGACGGCTCCGCGATGTGTCGGTCGATGTCATCGCCGGTCTATTAACACAGCCGCGGGCGATGCCTATCCGCCTCGCGACTGCCGAGAGGGGAAGCAGCTTCGCTGCGCTATTATTGCCGCGGCAGGATCTTGCCTGTGGCGCCAGCTCGTCAAAGATACCGCGGCGTCCACGCCCCCGGCACGTGCACGGGCCAGCGCCACGGCCTGACGGCCACGATGTCGAAACGCAGCGACAGGCGGTGGTGGTCGCGCTGGCGCATGAGCCAGAGATCGGCTGCCGACTCGATCCGCCGCTGCGCGGCAGGTCCGATCGCGTCCATGGCCGCGACGACGCTGGGCCGGGCCTTGACCTCGACGATGGCGACGAGGTCGCCGCGCCGTGCCACGATGTCGATCTCGCCCAGTCGCGTGCGGTAGCGCACGGCGAGGATGCGATAGAATTTCAGCCGCAGCGCCCAGCACGCCCGACGTTCCGCCCAGTGGCCCTTGCCGAAGTTCCGGCGCCGCCGTTCCGCGGTGCCTGGCGCGGGCGTCGTCACCGGCTCTTGAGCTCCAGGGCGCGCTGGTAGAGCTCGCGTCGCGGCAGGCCGGTGAGGCGGGCGGCTTCCTGCGCGGCCTGCGTCGGCTTCATCTCGGCAAGGAGACCGGCGAGGATGGCGTCGGCGTCCGCGCCGCTCGCGGTCGCCTCGGCGGGCGGCGGCGCGATGCAGACGACGATTTCGCCCCGCACCTGCTCCATCGCCGCGAATTTTTCCGCCAGCTCCGGCAGGGTGCCGCGATAGACCGTCTCGTAGGCCTTGGTCAGCTCGCGGCAGACCGCCGCCGGTCGATCTCCCAGCGCGGCGGCCATCGCCGCGAGGCTGGCGGCGATCCGGTGCGGCGCCTCGAAGAACACCAGCGAGCCGGGGATCCGAGCCAGCGCTTCCAGCCGGGCCGCGCGCGCCTGTTCCTTCTGCGGCAGGAAGCCGGCGAAGAAGAACGCGTCGGAGGGCAGGCCCGAGGCGCAGAGGGCGGCCAGAACCGCCGAGGCGCCGGGGATCGGCACGACGGCTATGCCGGCCTCCACCGCCTGCTGCACCAGCCGGTAGCCGGGGTCGGAGACGAGCGGCGTCCCGGCGTCCGAGACCAGGGCGACGGATCGACCGGCAGCCAGATCGGCGAGAAGGGCGGCGCCGGCCTCCTCGGCGTTGTGCTCGTGATAGGGGGTCATCCGCCGCTTGATGGCGAAGCGCTGCAGCAGCTTCGCGGTGACGCGTGTGTCCTCGCAGGCGAGCCAATCGGCGCCGGCGATGATCTCCAGTCCCCGCAGCGTGATGTCGCCCAGATTGCCGATCGGCGTCGCCACGAGATAGAGGGCGGACTCGGGGTGCGGGGCGTTGTGCGCGACGTCGCGGATGCTGTAGCTGCGGGAGGGAGCATCGGTATTGGTCATTTACCCACGAACTCAGTCGGACCGGTTCTGGCCCTCATTGCCCAGATTGCTCTCGAAGTCGCGACCGGCGTAGAAGATCCGCAGGACCAGGATGTGGTCGGCTTCGACCTTGTAGGCGATGAGAAGAGTCTGGTCGACGGGGATCGTCCTGATCCCGGCAGCAAGATCGTCCCTCTGTCTGCCGATGTCTGGAAACCGGCAAAGCCGATCGACGGTGGCTTCAACTCGTTCTGCCAGACGCCGGGCGCCGGAAAGACTGCGCGTTGCGACGAAGTCGTCGATCTGGTTCAGATCCTCTTCCGCGAGCGGATGAAAGCGGACCTCACGCAGGATCGGTGTCCGCCTGTTCGGCCTGACTATCCTGTTTCCGGCGCAGGCGATCAAAGACGTCACTGGCGGGCCGAGACGGACGCGGGTCTCCGAGAGCCTCCTCGATTTCTGCCTTCATCACTGCGTCACGTGCGGCTGTCTCGCGATCCAGAGCGCGCAGGCCGGCCCGGACCACGTCACTCGCGTCCGCAAAGTCGCCGCTCTCGAGATGAGCGTCGAGACTGGCCCGTTGGGTTCCCAGTTCGACCAGAAGGGGAGATCTGCTCCTCGCCATTGTCAGGCACTCCGATGGATAGCACCGTGAAATTTACCGCCAGCCGAGTGCCCTGTCGACGGCACTTCGATCGCCGCGGTTCCTGGTAATCATATGGTGTGGCACCGCTTCGACAGAAGCCGCCGTCACGCCAGATCGGCGACCACGGCGTCGAGGACGAGCATGCCGGCGGGCGTGGCGCGCAGCCGGTCCGGGCCGATGCGCTCGACCATGCCGTGCGCCTGCAGCTCGGCCTCGCTCCTGGCATCGATGTCGCGGCCGGTCAGCCGCCGCCAGCGGGCGAGATCGATGCCCTCGGTGAGGCGCAGCCCCATCAGCAGGAGCTCGTCCGCCTGCTCGGTCTCGGTCAGCAACTCGTCGGTGATCGCGCCGGAATCCCAGGCTTCGACCATCTTCAGCCAGGTTTCCGGCAGCGGTTCGTTGGCGATGGCATGGCGGCCGCTCTCACCCATCAGCCGGCCATGGGCGCCGGGGCCTATGCCGGCATAGAGCCCGTAGCGCCAGTAGGTGAGGTTGTGGCGCGATTCCGCGCCCGGCACCGCGTGGTTGGAAATCTCGTAAGCCGGCAAACCGCGCGCCGCGGTCAGCCGCTGCGTCGCTTCGTAGAGATCGGCGGAAAGCTCACCGTCCGGGACGATCAGCTTGCCGGCCTTGTGCAGGGCGTGGAAGGCGGTGCCCTCCTCGATGGTCAGCTGGTAGAGTGACAGATGGTCGGCGGCGAGATCGATGGCTTGGGCAAGCTCGGCTTCCCACTCGGCGACGGTCTGCTCCGGGCGCGCATAGATCAGGTCGAATGACAGGCGCGGGAAGGTGGCACGGGCGAGGTCGATGGCGCCGAGCGCCTGTTCGACGTCGTGCAGCCGGCCGAGCCGCCTGAGGTCGCGGTCGTTCAGCGCCTGGACGCCCAGCGACACCCGGTTGACGCCGGCGGCGCGATAGCCGCGGAAGCGCTCCGCCTCGACGCTCGACGGGTTCGCCTCCAGCGTGATCTCGGCTCCGTCGGCGACCGTCCAGCGCGCCGCCACCGCGTCGAGGATTCGCCCGACCGTCGCCGGCTCCATCAGCGAGGGCGTGCCGCCGCCGAGAAAGATCGACGTCACCGTCTCGCCGGCCGAGCGCCCCGCCGCCTCGGCGATCTCCCGCTCGAAGGCCGCTGCATAGCGGTCCTGGTCGATCGGCTTCTGCCGGACATGGCTGTTGAAGTCGCAATAGGGGCATTTCGCCGCGCAGAATGGCCAGTGCACGTAGACGCCGAAGCCTGGTTCGCGAGGAACCGGGGGAAAGGCGAGAACGCCGCCGCGCGGGGACATGTGCAGGGTCATCCGGCGAGCGCCTCGCGCGCGAATTTCTGGAAGGCCCGCGCCCGGTGCGACAGCGCGTCCTTCTGGCCGGGTTTCCAGGCGTGCTTCTCGAGCGACATCATCTCGCCGAAGGTCCGGTCCTGCCCGTCGGGCAGGAAGATCGGATCGTAGCCGAAGCCGAGCGTGCCGCGCGGCGGCCACACGCAGACGCCGTCGACCTCGCCGCGGAAGAAATGCCGCTCGCCGTTCGGCAGCGCCAGACACAGCACGGCGACAAAGGTCGCGCGGCGCTGCGCCGGATCGGTGGCGCCGGCCGCCTGCAGCTTCTCCTCCACGTTGCGCATCGCCATGGCGAAGTCGCGCTCCGGCCCGCCCCATCGCGCCGAATAGATGCCGGGATCCCCGCCCAGCGCCTCGATGGCGATGCCCGAATCGTCGGAGAGGGCCGGCAGGCCCGTCGCCTGCATCGCCGCGAGCGCCTTGATCTCGGCATTCTCCTCGAAGGTCGAGCCGGTCTCCTCCGGATCGGCGAGGCCCTTGTCCTTCGCCGAAGTCACCGTGAAGCCGAACGGCTCCATCAGCTCGCGGATCTCCCAGATCTTTCCGACGTTGTGGCTGGCGACGAGCAGCGGCCCGTCGGCGGGATCGAGACGGTTCAAAGGTCTTCTCCCAGCGCCTCGCGCTGCCTGTCGACGAGTTCGCCGACGCCCTTGCGCGCCAATGCGAGCAGCTTCAGGAACTCGTCCTCCGAGAACGGCGCCCCTTCCGCCGTGCCCTGGATCTCGATGATCCCGCCGGCACCGGTCATGACGAAGTTCGCGTCCGTCTCGGCGGTGGAATCCTCCGGGTAGTCGAGGTCGAGCACCGGCTCGCCCTTGTAGATGCCGCAGGAGATCGCCGCGACATGGCCCATCAGCACGTCCTTGCGCTTGACCATGGCGCGCGCCTCCATCCAGCCGAGGCAGTCTGCCAGTGCCACGAAGCCGCCGGTGATCGCGGCCGTGCGCGTGCCGCCATCGGCCTGGATCACGTCGCAGTCGACGGTGATCTGGCGTTCGCCGAGCGCCTGGAGATCGACGACGGCGCGCAGCGACCGTCCGATCAGGCGCTGGATCTCCTGGGTCCGGCCGGACTGCTTGCCGGAGGCGGCCTCGCGGCGCATGCGGTCGCCCGTCGCGCGCGGCAGCATCCCGTATTCCGCGGTCACCCAGCCCTTGCCGGAATTGCGCAGCCACGGCGGAACGCGCTCCTCGAGGCTGGCGGTGCACAGGACATGGGTGTCGCCGAACTTGACCAGGCACGAGCCTTCGGCATGGCGGGAGAAGTTCCGCTCGAGGCTGACGGGCCTCAGCTCGTCTCCGGCGCGTTTGGATGGCCGCATGGTATGTCCTGACGATCGGTCGTGGTTGATGCTTAGGTGCTTCGGGTTGTGCCGGGCTTGTATCGGCGTTGCGGCGGGGGAGCAAAAACAAAATCGGCTGCCCGCGGGTGATACCGGGTGCGCCGCCCGAAGGCCGGTCCAAGCGGTCCCGGCCGGGAGCGGCGGCAGGCTGGCCGCTTGGCGCGGGCGCCCGCACTCCTTATAATCTGTCCATGCGGAAAAAATCTGTGCCGTGATGAACGAGTTCCGTCTTCCTGTAAGCGATCTGGCTGCAGCGGGGGCGCTGCCGCTCGACGAGCGCTCGCGCGAGATCTTCCGGCTGATCGTCGAGAGCTATCTGGACATCGGCGAGCCGGTCGGCTCGCGCATGCTGTCGCGGCTGATCACCAACTCCCTGTCGCCCGCCTCGATCCGCAACGTCATGAGCGATCTGGAGGCGCTGGGGCTGATCTATTCGCCGCATGTCAGCGCCGGGCGCATGCCGACGGAGCTCGGCCTGCGCTTCTTCGTCGACGCGTTTCTGGAGGTCGGCGATCTCGGCTCCTCCGAACGCGAGGAGATCGAGGAGAAGGTGCGGGTCTCCGGCGATGGCCGCCCCTTCGAATCACTGCTCACCGAGGCGAGCCAGCTCCTCTCGGGCCTGTCGCGCGGCGCCGGCATCGTCCTGACGTCGAAATCCGATCTCCGCCTCAAGCATATCGAGTTCATTCGGCTGGAGCCGCTGAAGGCGCTGGCGGTGCTGGTCGGCGAGAATGGCGAGGTGGAGAACCGGATCTTCGACCTTCCGGCCGGCGTCACCGCCTCGCAGCTCGTCGAAGCGGGGAATTTCCTCAACGCCCATGTGGTCGGGCGCACGCTCGGCGAGGCGAGCGAGCGGATCGGACGGCTGAAGGACGACACCGCCAGTGCGCTCGACGTGCTGTCGCGGGAGCTGGTGGAGCGGGGACTCGCCGTCTGGTCCGGCGCCTCGGCCGACCAGCCGGCCCGGCTGATCGTCAGGGGGCGGGCGAACCTTCTCGAGAACGTCACGGCCGCCGACGATCTCGATCGGCTGCGGCTGCTCTTCGACGATCTGGAGACCAAGAGCGGCATCATCGAGCTTCTCGACCTGGCCGAGACCGGCAAGGGCGTCCGCATCTTCATTGGGTCCGAGAACAAGCTGTTCTCGCTCTCCGGCTCGTCGCTGGTGGTGGCGCCCTACAAGGGCGGGACCGAGGCGGTCATCGGCGCGGTCGGCGTGATCGGCCCGACGCGGCTGAACTATCGCCGGATCGTGCCGATGGTCGACTATACCGCCCGCATCGTCTCGCGCCTGCTCTCCAAGGGAGCGGCGGAGCGACAGGCTTGATTTTGCCGCCCGTCGCTTCGATATGCGGCACCAATGACGGTTTTCCGCGCCGCGGCCGGCGACGCCCTACGAGGGTGCGCCCGGCCGGCGGCGCCAGTCTGAGACGGGATTGAGGACGCATGACGATCGAGAACGGCCAGCGCCACCAGAGCGAAACCGACGATGCGGCAGGCCAGGGCCGGCCCGCCGACGCCGAGCGCATGCCCGCCAACGACGCGTCCGCGGCGAGCGGCTTTGCCGATCAGGATGCGGCCGCCCGGGCCGATGCCGACCGCATCGCCGCGCTCGAGGCCGAGAACGCCGACGTCAAGGACCGGCTTCTGCGGCTCGCGGCGGACATGGAGAACCTGCGCCGGCGGACCGAGCGCGAGATCAAGGACGCCCGCGTCTACGGCGTGACCGGCTTTGCCCGGGAGATGCTGTCGGTGGCCGACAATCTGCGCCGCGCCATCGAGGCGGTGCCGGCTGAGGCCAAGGCGCATGGCGACGACGGACTGAACGCCCTGATCGACGGTGTCGAGGTGACCGAGCGCAGCCTGCTGGCCGCGCTGGAGAAGCACGGCGTCAAGCGGCTCGATCCGGAAGGCCAGCGCTTCGATCCGAACTTCCACCAGGCGATGTTCGAGGTCCCGAATCCCGAAGTGCCGCACAACACGGTCCTGCAGGTCGTGCAGGCCGGCTATTCGATCGGCGACCGCGTGCTGCGCCCGGCGATGGTCGGCGTTTCCAAGGGTGGGCCGAAGCAGGCCGCCGGCGAGGCGAAATCCGTTGAACAAGGTGATACGGGGGCAGTTTGAAGACCGGGATCGAGATACAATATCTCTGCAGTCCATTTGTGACGCGAGAGCAGTAGGTGGGAGGCCTTAATGGAGCACTTACAGGAATTTCTTGACCTGCCGAGTGACCCGGAGGAGGCTTTCGCGGTTTATCAAAGTGAGAATGGAAGCAGCTGAATGAGCGGCTGCGGGATGAAAATCGAGCCGATTGGTCGGTGGAACGTGAGTACGTTGACGCAATTATAGCGTTCGATGAAGTTTATAGCTTATCCTTGTTCGATAATCATCAAGATGTTCCAGATGGGGATAGTCTCTTTGCGGTATATTATCGCGAATTTGTGCGTTATTGTACAAAAGTGACATTGAAGATCAATCTTGAAGCCGCACGTCGTATTAAATCTTCAGGGTCGGAAATAGTTGTCCTCGATCCCGCATCGCGATCAGCAATCCGCCAGCTTATCGATGCAATCCGGCAGAATATTGATACTCTTAGTATTACGGAGGAAAAGAGGCGTACTCTTTTTCGGAAGCTAAATGCATTCGCGGCAGAGATTGATCAAATCTAACGCGAGTTGAAGCGTTCAAATCTTTTGCACTTGAAGTGAATCAAGCTGCTGCAAATGCCAGTGAGGAATGGCGGCCTGTCTGGGAGCGTGTAGACCGGGTTTTAGGCATGTTAGATGCTGCAAAGCATTGGGTTGAGTCTTTACCGGCTTGGAGCGAACGTAAAAAGCTTGAGGGGCCGAAAAAGCAGTTGGCGGCCCCTCAAGCCAAAGATCTCGAAGACGAGCTACCGTTTTAGCGATTACAGCCGAGGTGGCGCCTTGCCCGCCGCGCGAAAGGCCGAGACCAGCGTGTTCGCCATCAGCAGCGCGATGGTCATCGGCCCGACGCCGCCCGGCACCGGCGTGATCGCCGCGGCCTTCTCAACGGCCGACGCATAGTCCACGTCGCCGACCAGGCGCGACTTGCCTTCGCCTTTTTCCGGCGCGGGCACGCGGTTGATCCCGACATCGATGACCACCGCCCCTTCCTTCACGTAGTCGTCGGTCAGCATCTCGGCCCGCCCGACGGCGGCGACGAGGATGTCGGCGCCGCGGCAGACGGCTGCGAGATCTCTGGTGCGGGAATGTGCGATCGTCACCGTGGCGTTCGCCGCCAGCAGGAGCTGCGCCATCGGCTTGCCGACGATGTTGGAGCGCCCGACGACAACGGCGTTCTTTCCGGACAAATCGTCGCCCAGCACCTCGCGGATGAGGATCATCGAGCCCGCTGGCGTGCAGGGCACAAAGGCCTTGTCGAGCGCGCCGGTGGCCAGCCGGCCGACATTGATCAGGTTGAACCCGTCGACGTCCTTGTCCGGGTCGATCGCCTCGATGACCCGCGTTTCGTCGATCTGCTTCGGCAGCGGCAGCTGCACGAGGATGCCGTGGATCGCCGGGTCGGCGTTGAGGCCCTCCACGACTGCCAGCAGATCCGCCTCGCTCGTCTCGGCGGAAAGCTCGTGCTTGACCGAGTGGAAGCCGCACTCGCGCGCCATCTTCTCCTTGGAGCCGACATAGACCCGGCTTGCCGGGTCTTCCCCGACAATCACCACCGCCAGGCCGGGCTTCGGCCCGCCAGCGACGACCAGTTCGCCCGCCGCCGCCTTCACTCTGTCCACGATTTTCGCCGCGACGGCCTTGCCGTCGATCCGCCGTGCCTCGGCCATGCCTGCCATCCCTCGCCATTGCCGGTGCCGTCCGTTTCTTAGGCGAAGCGGCCGGCGCGGGGAAACAGGATTTTGCGGGAAAGCCGCATCGCACCCGGCCGCCGAGCGGGCCTTCATCGGCCTGCCGCCGTGCCTGCCCCTCCGCGACCGCTGGCGATCAGAGGCTTGCCGCTGTCCGCGCCGCCTGGTCGTAGTGCCCCGAGAGCACGCGCATCAATCGCGCGACATTGGACATCGCCTCGGCGGAAATCCCGAGTTCGGCAGCGCCGGCGACGAGAATGCGCTCGCGCAGTTCGCGGTAGCGCCGGCAGGCGGTCTCGCCTTCGCGGGTGACCGAGATCAGCCGCTCCTTGCCGGCCTTCTCCCGCGCGACGAGTCCCTTGGCCTCCAGCTTGCGGATCGCATAGGTCGCCAGATGCGTGTCCTCGATGCCGAGGACGAGGCAGATGTCGGCGAGGCGCTTGGCCTTGCCGCGATGCGTGACGGTGTGAAGGACGAGGATCTCGGTTGCCGTCAGCCCGGGCTGGCCGGCGGCCGTCATGCAGCGCTCCATCCATCGCTCGAATGCATGGCCGCAGAGTATCATCCCGAACTCGACTTCCGACAGAGCCGGCATGGCGCCGTCGGCGAGATGCGCCGAGGAGACGATCGGGCCGAACGGCGGCGCGGGAACGTCCTGCTCCGCCATCGTCAGCCCGAGAACATGGTGCGCGGCAGGAACAGGGCGAGGTCGGGAAACAGCGCCAGGAGCACCACCATCAGCGCCAGAAGCCCGAAGAAGGGCGCGGTGGCGACGGCGATCCTGAAGATGTTCTGGCCGGTCAGTCCCTGGATGACGAACAGGTTGAATCCGACGGGCGGGGTGATCTGCGCCATCTCGACGACGATCACCAGATAGATGCCGAACCAGATCAGGTCGAAGCCGGCCTCGGTGACCAGCGGCATGACGACGGACGTGGTCAGCACCACCATCGATATGCCGTCGAGGAAGCAGCCGAGCACCATGAAGAACAGGGTCAGCGCCGCCAGCAGCGCCAAAGGCGGCAGGTCCAGCGAGCCGATATAGGCGGCCAGCTCGCGCGGCAGGCCGGTGAATCCCATGGCCGTCGTGACGACGGCGGCACCGGCGAGGATGAAGGCGATCATCGCCGAGACGCGGGTCGCCGACATCAGGCCTTCGATGAAGCTTGCCCGTGTCAGCATCCCCTGCAACGCCGTGATCAGGAGCGCCAGCACGACGCCGATCACCGCAGCCTCGGTCGGCGAGGCGATGCCGCCATAGATCGAGCCGATGACGCCGGCGATGAGCAGGATGGTCGGAAGGATGCGGCGGAACGAGCGGAAGGCGCTTTCGGTCGCGATGACGTCCGCCGCCGGCGGCATCAGCGCCGGCTTGAGCGTCGCCACCAGCGCCACGTAGCCCATGAACAGCAGCGCCAGGAGGATGCCCGGCACGACGCCGGCGATGAACAGCCGCGCGATCGACTGCTCCACCGCCGCGCCGTAGACGATCAGGATGATCGAGGGCGGGATCAGGAGGCCGAGCGTGCCGGCTCCGGCGAGCGAGCCGACGGCGATCTTGTCGTCGTAGCCACGCCGCTTCAGCTCGGGCAGCGAGATCTTGCCGATGGTCTGGGTGGTCGCGGCAGACGAGCCGGAGATCGCCGCGAAGATCGCGCAGCCGACCACGTTGACGTGGACGAGCCGGCCCGGGAGCCGGCGCATCAGCGGCGAGAGGCCGGCGAAGAGATCCTCCGACAGTTTCGACCGGAACAGGATCTCGCCCATCCAGATGAACATCGGCAGGGCGGTCAGGTCCCAGGAGGTCGACGCGGACCAGAACGAGGTGGCGAGGATCTGCGCGTCCGGCAGCACCGGGCGGGTCAGCAGCGCCGCCAGTGCCGTCAGCGTCAGGGCGATGGCGACCCAGAGGCCCGAGGCGAGCGCCGCGAAGAGGACGGCAAGGACGATGAGCGAGACCTCGAACACGCCCATCAGATGCCGCCTCCGCTGCCCGCGATGCGGTCGCGCCCGGTGAACGCCAGCGCCGCCTCGTCGATGAGCGCGATGGTCAGGACCGCGAGGCCGAGCGCGAGGCTGGCCTGGGGCAGGGCGAGCGGCACCGCGATCATGCCGTAGGAGACGTCGTTGAAGGAGAAGCTCTTCAGCGCCAGCGACCCGGTGGCGTAGGCGCCGAACCCGGCGATCGCCGCACCGACGAGCGCCACCACGCCATCGACGCCCTGGCGCAGCCGGCCGGGCAGCCGCGCGGTGACGAGGTCGACGCGGATGTGCACGTTCTTCGCCAGCGTGTCGGCAAGGGCGAGGAAGGTCGCTCCCGCCAGCAGGAAGCCGGCGATCTCGGCGAGCGACGGCACGATGAACCGGGTTGGCGACAGTCCTGCCGCGACCAGCAGCACGTCCAGCGTGCGGGCGCCGACCTGCGCGGCCACCAGCACCAGTATGGCGAGGAGGCAGAGCGCCGCGACGCCGGCGGCGGCGCTGTAAAGCGTATCCAGAACTCGGCGCATGGTTTTTCCGTGGACGATCGGCGGGCGGAGGAGGCGGCCGGGCGCGCTGAGGCGCCCGGCCCGCGCGGCCGCGACTACTGCTGGTAGGTGTCGATCAGCGCTGCGCCGTCTTCGCCGGCGCTCTCCTTCCAATTCTCGGTCAGCGTCTTCCCGATCTCCTGAAAGCCGCTGGTCAGTTCTTCCGAGGGCTCGGCGACGGTGATGCCGTTGTCGGCGAGCATCTGGGTGGCGCGCTCGGTCTCTTCCCGGGAGGCCTCCCAGCCGCGCGTCTCGGCCTCGGCCGCCGCCTCGGTGATGGCGGTCTGCGCCTCCGCCGGCAGCGCGTCGAAGGCCGACTGGTTGACGATCACCATGTTGCGCGGGAGCCAGGCGTTCAGCGGGTAGTAGTAGGACAGGAAGTCCCACGCCTGCGAATCGACGCCGGTCGAGGGTGAGGTCATCATCGCCGCGACGCGCCCGGTGGAGAAGGCGGTCGGGATGTCCGATGCCTCGATCTGCGTCGGCACCATGCCGGCGGCCTCGGCGATCGCCTCGGTGGAGGTGTTGTAGGCCCGGAAGCTGCGGCCCGACAGCGCCTCGACCGAATCGACCTCGTCCTTGGTGTAGAGGCCCTGCGGCGGCCACGGCACGGAGAACAGGAGCTTCAGCCCCTCCTTCTCGAGCGCCGCCTCCATCAGCGGCTTCTGGGCGTCGTACAGCTTGCGGGCATCTTCATAGCTGGTGGCGAGGAAAGGCACGGAGTCGGCGCCGAAGATCGCGTTCTCGTTCTCCAGGCGCGAGACCAGGAGTTCGCCGATCGGCACGATGCCGTCGCGCACCGAGCTCTTGATGTCGGGATGCTTGATCAGCGACTGGTTGTAGTGGGGCGTGATGGTGACGGCGTCGCCGGCCGCCTCGTTCACGTCGGCAACGAAGGTTGCGATGTTCTTCTCGTGAAAATTGCCTTCCGCATAGGGCGTCGGCATGTCCCAGGCGGTCTGGGCGGATGCGAGGCCCGGCAGCGCAGCGGCGGCGGCGGCAATAAGGCAGGTGGGCAGATGCTTCATGGCGTTCTCCCTTGGCAATGATCGCGCAGAGTTCCACGAAAATTGCCACCGGTCAAACACGCTGATAATCTGTCGGTAACTTATCGAGAATGGCTCAAATAAGTGGCGGAGTGCCGAACATGCAGGCAGTGACGGACGGCAAGTGGGACTTCTGGGTCGATCGCGGCGGCACCTTCACCGACGTAATCGGCCGGGCGCCCGACGGGTCGCTGACGCCGAGGAAGCTGCTCTCGGAGAACCCCGGCGTCTATGACGACGCGGCGCTCGAGGGCATCCGCGAGCTGCTCGGTCTCGAAGCCGGCGTCGCCATTCCCTCCGGCCGCATCGGCACCGTGCGGATGGGCACGACGGTGGCCACCAACGCGCTGCTGGAGCGCAAGGGCGACCGCACGCTGCTGCTGATCACGCGCGGCTTCCGCGACGCGCTCAAGATCGCCTACCAGGCCCGTCCGGACATCTTCGCCAAGGAGATCACCCTGCCGGAACAGCTCTACGAGCGGGTCGACGAGGTCGCGGAGCGGGTGCTCGCCGACGGCACGGTCGAGACCGGGCTCGACGAGGACGGCACGCGTGACGCGCTCGCTCGGGCCAAGGCCGACGGCATCGACGCCGTCGCCATCGTCTTCATGCATTCCTGGCACTTTCCGGCGCACGAAGAGCGCGCCCGCCAGCTCGCCGAGGAGGCCGGCTTCTCGCAGATCTCGGTCAGCCACGAGGTATCGCCGCTGGTCAAGATCGTCGGCCGCGGCGACACGACGGTGGTCGACGCCTATCTGACGCCCATCCTGTCGCGCTATGTCAGCAAGGTCGCCGCCGCTCTCGGTGCCGATGCCGGAAACGACGCTGCGCCGTCCCTGCAGTTCATGATGTCGTCTGGCGGCCTCACCGCGGCAGACCTCTTCCAGGGCAAGGACGCGATCCTCTCCGGCCCCGCCGGCGGTGTCGTCGGCATGGCCGAGACCGCCATGCTCGCGGGCGAGGAGAAGGTCATCGGCTTCGACATGGGCGGCACCTCGACCGACGTCACCCATTATGCCGGCAGCTACGAGCGGGCACTGGATTCGGAAGTGGCCGGGGTGCGCATCCGCGCGCCGATGATGCGGATCCACACGGTCGCGGCCGGCGGCGGGTCGGTCCTGCATCTCGACCAGGGCCGTTTCCAAGTCGGGCCGGATTCGGCCGGCGCCAATCCGGGGCCGGCTGCCTACGGCAAGGGCGGGCCGCTCACGGTCACCGACGCCAATGTCATGGTCGGCAAGCTGAAGCCGGAGCTGTTCCCGGCCGTGTTCGGGCCGGGGCAGGACCAGCGCCTCGACGCGGCGGTTGTTTTCGAGAAGTTCGAAGCGCTCGCCGCGGGGATCGGCGACGGGCGCGATCCGCGCCAGGTGGCGGAAGGCTTCCTCACCATCGCGGTCGAGAACATGGCCAACGCCATCAAGAAGATCTCGGTGCAGCGCGGCTACGACGTCTCGGGCTATCTGCTCAATTCCTTCGGCGGCGCCGGCGGCCAGCACGCCTGCCTCGTCGCCGACGCGCTGTCCATGGAGCGGGTGCTGATCCATCCGATGTCCGGGTTGCTGTCGGCTTACGGCATCGGCCTGTCCTCGTTGTTCGCCTCCAAGAACCAGGCGCTGGTGGCGCCGCTGGCGGCGGAGACGAAGGCCGAGATCGAGGCCCTGGCCGACCGCCTGGCGGGAGCGGTCGAGGCGGAACTGGCGAGCCAGGGCGTCGCCGCCGGCCGGATCGACCGGACGGTGCTGCTGCAGCTGCGCTACGACGGCACCGACACGACCCTGCCGGTTGCCTATGGCGGGGACCTTACCGCCGCGCGCAGCGGCTTCGAGGCGGCGCACCGCGCGCAGTTCGGTTTCATCTACGAGAACCGGCCGATCGTCGTCGAGAACGTCACCGTGGAGGCGGCGGAGCGGCGCGACGAGGCCGAGATGGCTGCGGCGAGCAACGCCGCGACCTACAGCCCCGAGCCGCAGCAGACCGGCCGCATCTATACGGGCGGCGCCGAGCACGACGCCGCGATCTTCCGCCGCGAGGCGCTACGGCCGGGCGCCCGGATCGCTGGCCCCGCGCTGATCGTCGAGCCGAACCAGACCATCGTCGTCGAGCCCGGCTGGGCCGCGGAACTGACCGCGCGGGACGACTTTCTCCTGTCGCGCACCGAGCGCAAGCCGCGCCATGCGGCGCTCGGCACGGCCCGCACGGGCACCGGGGGCGAGGCGGACGCCGGCGCCGACCCGGTGCTGCTCGAGGTCTTCAACAACCTCTTCATGTCGATCGCCGAGCAGATGGGGGTGACGCTCCAGAACACCGCCTCCTCGGTCAACATCAAGGAGCGGCTCGACTTTTCCTGCGCGGTCTTCGACGCGACCGGGGCGCTGGTCGCCAACGCGCCGCACATGCCGGTGCATCTGGGCTCGATGGACCGGTCGGTGGAGACG
>DASYHY010000055.1:0-14603 GCA_036252795.1 Aurantimonas sp.
CTCGCCGAAGCCGCGGAGTGATCGCATGGCCTTCAAGCTCGAGCAGGAGGACGACGGCGTCGGCGAGGTCTCGGAGATCAACGTCACCCCGTTCATCGACGTGGTGCTCGTCCTCCTGATCATCTTCATGGTCGCGGCGCCGCTATCGACGGTCGACGTGCCGGTCGACCTGCCGACGTCCAATGCGACGCCGCAGGAACGGCCGGACGAGCCGGTCTACCTGACGGTGCAGAGCGATCTTTCGCTCGTCCTGGGCGAGGCGCCGATCGCTTCGGAAGCGCTCGCCGCGGCGCTTGACGAGCGCACCGGCGGCAACCGCGAGGAGCGTATCTTCCTGCGCGCCGACGGCGCCGTGTCCTACGCATCGTTGATGGACGTCATGAACACGCTGCGCAGCGCCGGCTATGTCCGGATCGGCCTGGTCGGGATCGAGGACATGACGGCCCCGGCGGCGGAGCGCTGATCGTGGCCGGCGAGCCCCTCATCGGCGGCGAAGCCGGCGGCGGCCGCGCCTTGCTGGCGCGCTGGACGCTGGCCGCGACTGTCGTGATCGCCGTCCATGCAGCCGGCGCCTGGGCCCTCGTCACGCAGGCGCCACCCGCCGAACCGCAAGGGACCCCGCAGGCGCCGGTGCTGATCGAGCTCGCGCCGCCGGCCGCCGCGCCGGAAGTGGCGGCACTCGAAGAGGCCGAACCCGCCCCCGAACCGGTCGACGCGCCCGCCGACGAACCCACCCCGGCGGAGCCACCCGAGCCGGAGACGCCGGCCGAGCCCACGCCCCCGGAAGCGCCGCCGGAGCCCGTAGTCCCGCCCGAGCCGGAAATCCCGGAGCCGGAGCAGCCGGACGCGGTGGTGCCCGAACCGGAGCCGGAAGCGCCCGAGCTGCCCGAGCCGGAGGTCGTCGAGCCGGAACCCGAGGAACCGGAGCCGGAACTCGCGACCATCACGAACGTGCCGCTGCCGACGGCGCGGCCGACGCCGCCGCCGCGCCCGGTTCGCGAGGCCGCTCGCCAGGAGCGAACCCGGGAGAAGCCGCGCCAGGAGAAGGCCGAGCCGGCGCCGCAGAAGAAGAAGGCCGCTGCGCCGCTGCGCCGCTCCCCGGCGCCCTCGACCGCCTCGCAGGGGCAGCGTCGCCAGCAGGCGTCGCAGGGCGCCCAGGTTTCGCGTGCCGCTTTGGCGAACTGGCAGAGCCAGGTCCAAGCCCGGCTGAACCGCAACAAGCGGACCCCGCGTGGCAGCGGATCGGGTACGGTGCGGGTCGCGTTCGCGATGGACGCGAACGGCCGCGTCGCGTCGGTACGGGTGGCCGGATCGAGCGGCGTGCCGACCCTCGATCAGGCGGCGGTCGCGCTGGTCCAGCGCGCCAGCCCCTTCCCGGCGCCGCCGAGCGGCCGCCAGGTTTCGCTCACCGTTCCGGTCGCCTTCCGCTGACGCCGGGGAGACGGAGCGGACGGCCGCGCCGGCCCTGTCAGTCGCCGTCCTCGGAATGATCGTGATCGTGATCGTCGTCCCGCCGCCCACGCCGCCAGTAGGCGCTAACGAGATGCGCGCTGCGCTTCAGCCGCCAGACCTTGCGGCAATGGGCACGGATCGCCTTGAACGCAGCGAGTTCCGCCGCGGCGAAGACGAAGGTGCCGGGCTCGGCCGGCCAGTCCAGCGCGACGACCGCCGCCTGCAGCAGATCCGTCGTGCCGGCGTCCCGGCCGCCCCGGTCGAGCCAACGGATCTCGAAGGCCTCGGGGTGAACCAGCTTCTGGATTTCGCCGGTATCCTGCACCTCGATCAGCGCGGTGCCCTGCGCATCCTCCGAGAGGTTCTCGAGCATGCGGGCGATGGCCGGCAGTGCAGTCTCGTCCCCGGCGAGGAGGTAGCGCTCCGCCGGGACGAGATCGCCGCCGCCGGGGCCCATCATGCCGACGATGCCGCCCGGCTCGACGCTTCGCGCCCAGTCGGAGCCGGGGCACGAGCCCTCGTGCAGGACGATGTCGATGTCGATCGCCGCGGCCGCCACGTCGATGCTGCGGATCGTGTAGGTGCGGGCGATCACGCGGTCATCGCCCTCCGACCAGACCGGGATGCCGGAACGGTCCGCCCGCGGCCAGACCGGCGGGCGCCCCTTCGGCGGAAACAGCAGGCGCACGTGCAGCCCGCCATCGGCGAAGCGCCCGAGATCCTGCCCGGTCAACCGGACGCGGCGCATCCGCGGCGTCACATTGCTCGCCGAGACCACCCGCATCTCGCGGAACTGCGGCAACTCCGCCGTCTCGCAGCCGTCGCCCTGCCAGACGATGTCCGCCGTTTCGCCGAGGAAGGCGCGGATATTGTAGGCGACGAGATGCTTGAGGCTGGCCAGCGCCCCGAGATCGTCGGCCGCGGCCGACGCGGTGACGAGCGTATCGCGATAGGTCAGCCGCGCTACGCCGCCGTAATAGGGGAACTGCAGTTCGGTCCCCGGCGCCACCGGACGGGCGATCTCGTCGGGCAGATGCGCAGCCACCTCGTCGACGAAGCGCGCGGCTTCCGTCATGGTCATCGCAAGCGAGGCGACGAAGCGGGGCGGCGCGGCCTGGGCTTCCGTCTGCGATTGCGCCGTCATCGGGCGGACCGGCTGGTGAGCGCCCGGGCTGTGCGCCGCGAGGCCTGGTGGGAGTCCATCGCCTTACCCCTTCGATGGGCGGATCGTCAGGCACCGGTACATAAACATGATATTCGTAGTCAAGTTTACGTACCAGTGCCTGACCGGCCCGGAGCCTGCGCGCGCGGCCCGCTTCCTGTAGATCGGCCGGACGCGGAGGCCTCACCCGCCGCGGATCGTCGCCGGTCGTTGCGCCGCCGAAGGCGCGTGGGCGACAGGGTCGCCTGCCTTGCCGCTTGCAGTTTTCGAGCTTGCGGCGCTAGCTGGCGGAGTCGCCACTCTCGAAACGACCGTCGCGAGGCAGACCATGCGCATCCTCCTGACCGCCCTCGGATTGTTCGCCGCCGCACTCGGCGCTGCGCACGCACAGGGATCGGAGACGGATCCCGTCGAGCGGGGACGCGTCCTCGTGGAGGCGAGCTGTTCAAGGTGCCACGCCGTGGGTCCCGAGGGAGAGAGCGCCAATCCGCAAGCCCCCGCCTTCCACACCCTGTCCGAGCGGTTTCCGATCGACGCGCTGGAGGAGACCTTCATTGAAACGATCGACACGGGTCATCCCGGCATGCCGGTGTTCGAGGCGTCGCAGGAGCAGATCGAGGCGGTCATCGCCTATATCGCGTCCGTCATGGACTAGGGTCGGCGAGGGCAGAGCGGCCATCACACGAGGCCGGGCGAAGCGCGCATTGCGTTCCGAAGCCGGGGCGCCGATAAGGCGCGGGCCGCGCCCCCGACCTGCCGATGCAGATCCGCCGGCCTTTCCGCCATCTTCGTGAGTATCCGCCGTGCTGGCCCGCTTCTTTTCCTATTACCAGCCGTATCGCGGCCTCTTCGCGCTGGATTTCGGCTGCGCGGTTCTCGCCGGGTTGCTCGAGCTCGGCTTCCCGATCGCCGTCGCCGCCTTCATCGACCGGCTGCTGCCGAGCGAAGACTGGAACCTCATCCTGCTCGCCTCGGCGGGGCTGCTCCTGATCTACATCCTCAACACCGGTCTCCTGGCGATCGTGAACTACTGGGGCCACATGCTGGGGATCAACATCGAGACGGACATGCGCCGCAAGGCGTTCGACCATATCCAGACCCTGTCCTTCAGCTTCTTCGACAGCCGCAAGACCGGACACCTCGTCGGCCGGCTCACCAAGGATCTCGAGGAGATCGGGGAAATCGCCCATCACGGCCCGGAAGATCTGTTCATCGCCCTGATGACCTTCATCGGCGCCTTCCTGCTGATGCTGTCGATCAACGTGCCGCTGGCCCTGATCACCGCCGCGATCGTCCCGGTCGGCACCTACCTGACCGCGCGCTACGGCAGCGCAATGACCCGGACCTGGCACGCGATCTACGGCAGCATCGGCGAGTTCAACGCCCGGATCGAGGAGAATGTCGGCGGCATCCGGGTGGTGAAGGCCTTCGCCAACGAGGACCACGAGCGCAAGCTGTTCGCCCGGAACAACGACCTCTACCGCAGCCGCAAGCTCGACGCCTATCGCATCATGTCGGCAACGCTCTCGCTGAACTATCTGTCGCTGCGGCTGATGCAGATGATCGTCATGGTCGCCGGCACCTATTACGTGCTCACCGGCAGCCTGACGAATGGCGGCTTCGTCGCCTTCCTGCTGCTCGTCGGCGTGTTCTTCCGGCCGGTGGAGAAGATCGCCGCGGTGATCGAATCCTATCCGAAGGGGATCGCCGGGTTCCGCCGCTACGCCGAGCTCCTGGATACGCCCCCGGACATCGCCGATGCGCCAGACGCGTCGGACGTGGAGATCCTGCGCGGCGACATCCGCTACGACCACGTCACCTTCGGCTACCAGCCGGGCAAGCCGATCCTGACCGATCTGAACCTGTCGATCCGCGCCGGCGAGACCGTCGCCTTCGTCGGGCCCTCGGGCGCCGGCAAGACCACCCTGTGCTCGCTGCTGCCGCGCTTCTACGAGATCCAGGGCGGGTCGATCACCATCGACGGCATCGACATCAGGCAGATGACGCTGCGCTCGCTGCGCCGGCACATCGGCGTCGTGCAGCAGGACGTGTTCCTGTTCGGCGGCAGCATCCGCGACAACATCGCCTATGGACGGCTGGACGCCTCCGACGCGGACATCCGTCAGGCCGTGCGCCGGGCGCATCTGGACGAGACGGTCGCGCGCCTGCCGGAGGGGCTCGACACGATCGTCGGGGAGCGCGGGGTCAAGCTGTCCGGCGGCCAGAAGCAGCGCCTGTCGATCGCCCGGATGTTCCTCAAGAACCCGCCGATCCTCATCCTCGACGAGGCGACCTCCGCGCTCGACATGGAGACCGAGCAGGCGATCCAGGCCTCGCTCGCCGAACTGTCGGAGGGCCGCACGACCCTCGTCGTCGCGCACCGGCTCTCGACCATCCGGCAGGCCGACCGGA
Source organism: Aurantimonas sp. (assembly GCA_036252795.1). Taxonomy (GTDB): domain Bacteria; phylum Pseudomonadota; class Alphaproteobacteria; order Rhizobiales; family Rhizobiaceae; genus Aurantimonas. The sequence continues at coordinate 5,027 of DASYHY010000055.1, forward strand.
TCGTCGTGGTCGACCAGTCGGGCGTCGTGGAGGAAGGCCCGCATGCCGACCTGCTGATCCGCAAGGGCGTCTATCGCCGGCTCCACGACGCGCAGTTCGTCGGCGCCTGACGGCGAACGACCGTTACGGGCGGGGCAGGATGCGGCGCCATTGTGACACCGCCGCAACAGCCGCGGATGCGATGCGCAGAGACTATACTTGATACTTGGACTCAAGTTTTGTCCGTGCGAAGGGGGCGCTGACCGTTCTCTGACCCGGATGAAGCCCATGTACGCGCGTTGCCGCCTGCTCATTTCCGCCTCCGCCATAGGCCTCCTGACGCTGCCGCAGGCGGCGGCCCAGCCGGCGGGGCAGATCGAACTCGACACGATCGTCGTCGAAACCGAGGGCGGGACCGGCGGGGCGAGCGGCCAGACCGACACCGGCCCGGTGGACGGCTACGTGGCGACCCGCACGACCACCGGCTCGAAGACCGACACGCCGCTTATCGAAGTGCCGCAGTCGGTCTCCGTGGTCGGACGCGAGGAGCTCGACGACCGCGGCGTCCTCAAGGTCGACGAGGCGCTGCGCTATACGCCGGGCGTGTTCGCGCAGCCCTACGGCTCCGATACCGACACGGACTGGATCTATATCCGCGGCTTCAACGCCACGCAGACCGGCGTCTACCTCGACTCGTTGAACCTCTATTCCTACGCCTTCGGCGGCTTCATCATCGACCCGTTCCAGCTCGAGCGGGTCGAGGTCATGCGCGGGCCGGCCTCGGTGCTCTACGGCGGCTCGAATGCCGGCGGCCTGGTCAACTCGGTCTCCAAGCGCGCCAATGGCGAGCGCATCCGCTATGTCGAGGGTGGCATCAGCGACGATCCGAACGGCTACGGCGCCTTCGATATCGGCGACCGTCTGACGGAAGACGGCGTCTGGAGCTATCGGCTGCTCGGCAAGCTGCAGGGCGGCGATACCGACACGGACTATGCCGACAATTTCCGCGGCTTCGTCGCGCCGAACCTGACCTTCGCGCCGGATGCCGATACACGGCTGAACCTCTACGCGACCTACCAGTATGACGACCAGCGCCACGTCAACGGCTTCCTGCCCTATGTCGGCAGCGTCGTGGACGCCCCGTTCGGGCGGATCGACCGCGACCTCTTCTACTCCGAGCCGGACCTCGACAAATTCGAGAACAGGCAGGTCACGATCGGCTACGAGTTCGACACGGCGGTGGCCGACGGCATCACGCTGACGTCCAACACGCGCTACGCCCGGATCGAGCGCGAGGAATTTGGCCCCTATCTCTACGGCTACTACGATCCGGCGACGGGCTTTGGCGGCCTCGAACAGCCGGTGGCACCGGACTATCTGCTCAACCGTCTCAACTTCGCCCACGACACGACCGTCGACACCTTCACCACCGACAATCGCGCCACGTTCGAGTTCGCCACCGGCGCTGTCGAGCACACGCTGATGACGGGCATCGACTACAAGTATTTCGGCATCGACCAGGTGCAGGCGTCGGGCGCCGCCAGCCCGCTGAGCCCGACCCGCCCGAACTACACCAACAGCCTGCCGGCGCTCTGGGCGCCCTATCTCGACGAGACGATCGATCTCAACCAGGTCGGCGTCTACGCGCAGGAGCAGGCAAAGTTCGGCGGCGGCTTCATCCTCACCCTCAACGGCCGCTACGACGAGGTCTGGATCGACCGGGACGACCGGAGCACGTTCGATGCCGACTACGACAGCCGGGAAGGATCCTTCAGCGGCCGCGCCGGCCTCGGCTACGAGTTCGCCAACGGCCTCGTGCCCTATGTCAGCGTCTCGCGCTTCTTCAACCCGCAGATCGGCACCGATGCGAACGGCGAAGGTGTCGTGCCGGAGGAAGGCGAGCAGGTCGAGGTTGGCGTGAAGTACCAGCCGACCTTCCTCGACGGCGTCTTCACCGCCTCGCTCTTCGACCTGACCCGCCGCAACACGCTGCAGTCGATCGCGCCGCTCTACGTCCCGCAGACGATCGGCGAGATCAATTCACGCGGCGTCGAGCTGGAGGCCAAGATCAATCTCGACGAAAGCTGGCGGGTGACGGGCGCCTTCACCGCTTACGATCTGACGATCGAGAAGGATGCCAATCCCGACATCGTCGGCAACCGGCCGTATCTGGTGCCGGAGGTCCTCGCCTCGCTCTGGGTCGACTACACGGTCCAGCACGGCGCGCTGGAGGGCCTCGGCCTCGGCGGCGGCATCCGCTATGTCGGCGACAGCTATGCCGACAACGAGAACCAGCTGAAAGTGCCGGACGCCACCGTCTTCGACGCGGCGATCCGCTACGATCGCGACGACTGGGGCGTGTCGCTCAACGTCGACAATGTCTTCGACAAGAAATACGTCGCGGGCTGTCAGACCAGCGCCTCCTGCGGCTATGGCGAAGGACGCGACGTTCTGCTCAAGGCGCATCTGACCTGGTGAGATAGCCGCACGAGCCATCGGGCAGCGCCGGATCGGGCCGGCGCGTCAAGCCGGGATCAATGGTTGCGGTCGGGATCCGACGGCAGTGCCGGGGCGCGGCGCTGGTGCCGGCCCCGGCCGTTCGTTGTCAGTTCATCGCGACGGTGCTGGGGGCAATCCGCACGGTCGTGCCGACGCGGCTGATGTCGACCGCCTGAGGCGCGCTTCCGGCCGATTCCGGCACCATCAGCGTCAGCGACTGGCCGTCCGAGAGGCGAGTCGCGACGCGCACCGGCGAGCCGGCGCTGCCGACCAGCGTCGCCACCACGTCGTAGCCTTCGTCGGCGACGGTATAGTAGGCGACGCCGGCGAGGCCGCCGAGTTCGATGCTGCGTCCCTGAAGGGGCTTGAAGTCGTCTGCCGTGGCGGCTGCAGTCGTGGCGACGATCATCGCCACGGCTCCGAGGAGCCTGTTCATTGTCTTCTCCATTGGGTGCTGTCCGCGCGCTCGTTCACGCGAAGAGCCGGCGCTGCCGGGAGACCACTATATGCTCCCTCGGAGCCTTCAGTTAAACTGAGAAATGCTGCGTCGCACCGTAAGAATTTCTTATCACGCGCGCCGGTGCGGGCGCGACTGCGTGGTGGCGCGGGCAGACCGGAGCCTGCCCGCGCGGATGATCAGCGGTCCTGCGACCACGCCTCGACGAAGTCGTTGTTGTAGGCCGCTTCCAGGTCCGGCAGCGGCTCTTCGAGATCGCCCGAAGCGAGCAGGCTGTCGTGCCAGGCCTGCCAGGCCGCGGGATCGTTTTCACCCAGCCGCTTGCCTTCCGGCGGCGTCTGGCGGGCGATGATCGCCTGCGTCAGGGCCCGCGCGAAGTCCCGGTCCTCGCCTTCCTGCGGATTGCCCTGCGCCGTGTGCTGCAGCACGGTCTCGAGGTTGTCGGGGTTCATGGCGAAGGTGGAGCCGCGGGCCACGGCGCGACCGAAGCCTTCGATGACCTCCGGATTCTCTTCGATGAACGGCGCGAGCGCCACGAAGCCGTTGCCGAAATAGGTGCGGAACTTGTCGGGCGTGATGTTGGTGGTGGGAAGCCCGCGCTGGGCGAGGATGGCGCCGTCGCTGGTCGCCGCCGCATAGGCGTCGATGTCGCCGCGCGTGAAGCCGGCGACAGCCAGGCCGCCGTCACCGACGACGAGGAACTCGTAGTCCCTGCCTTCCTCCATGCCGGCATCGGTCATGATCGTGCGCGCGAAGGCCGTCTCCGCCCCGTCGGCGGTGCCGACGCCGATCACCTTGCCCCGCAGATCCTCCGGCGATGCAGCGTCGGCATCCTCGGGAACCAGCACGCCGAAGGCGCTTTGCGGGTTGAGGTTGTAGAAGAACTGCACGTCGAGGTCGCCGGCGCGCGCGTTGATGGTCGGACCGGCGCCCGGCTGGCCGATTTGGGCCTGCTCGGCGGCGACGGCCTGGAGCACCGCGGCCGAGCCGTTGACCGCCTCGATCGTCACATCGAGCCCCTCATCGGCGAAATAGCCCTCCCCGATCGCAGTCCAGACGGGCGTGATGTTGATGGCCGACGGGTTGGCGAGCACCACGGTGATGTCCCGCGGGGTGGCCGCGTCCTGGGCCGCCGCCCGTTCCGCCCCCGTGAGCCCCAGCAGCAATGCCGCGGCGGTGAGTGTCCAGAGTGGTCGCATGTCGTTCTCCTCCCGGTTTCTCGTTCTGCCGCCGTCCCTCCCGGAGACGGTAGGTCAGTCCTTTGCCGCGCCCGCCGCCTCCGCCTCGCCCGGTACCGGCGCGCTCGTCTGTTCCTCGAGCCTCTGCAGCGTCAGCCGGTAGTGCGCGGTCAAGCGGCCGGTCGCCGTCGCGATGTCGCCGTCGATCGTGGCTTCCATGATCAGCCGATGCTCCTCGCGCGAGTCGCGGCGCGGATAAGAGCCCGACATCGAGGCGAAGCGGTAGCGTTCGGCATGATCCATCATGTCGTGGCAGAAGCTGGTGACCCATGACGAGCCGCTATTGCCGATCAGCGCGTTGTGGAAGGCACGGTGGCGCTCCTCCCAGGCGGAATTGTCGCCGCCATCCTCGCCGGCGAGCCGCACCGGCTCCCGGTCGAGCCGGTAGTGGGTGGTGATGAGTTCGTCTTCCCAGGCCTGCGTCCGGTTCATGATCGACTGCTCGAGCGCCAGCGCCTCGATCCAGCACCGCGACTGCACCAGTTCCCGGAACGCCTTGAGGGTCAGCGGCGGCACGAAGAAGCCGCGCTGGTCGCGGCGATCGACCAGACGTTCCGCAGAGAGCCGGTTCAGCGCCTCCCGGACCGGGTTGATGCCGGAATCGTAGCGCTGCGCCACCTGGTCGATCTGCAGCTTCTGGCCCGGCTTCATCGTGCCGTTGAGAATGTCGCGCCGCAGCTTCTGGTAGACCATGGTCGCCGACGTCGTCTTGTCGGAGGGCTTCTGCAGCGGTGGTTCCGGTACGAGAAGGTTCATCAAATGGTCTTTCCGTCGGGGACCCTCAAAGGCCCGGGGCGCCCGCGACCGACGATTTGTGCCAGAAGACGAAGCGTCGCTCGACCCACACGACGGTCCAGAACAATGCCAGACCCATAACCGACAGGAAGACGATCAGCGAGAAGATGCGCGGCGTGTTGAGCTGCGACGCGGCGACGCGGATGAGTTCGCCGAAGCCCTTGCCGCCGCCGAGGAACTCGCCCGTGATGGCGCCGGCCATGACGCCGACCGATGCGATCTTCAGCCCGGTGAAGATCTGCGGCAACCCGGTCGGCAGCTTCATGCGGAACAGCGTCTGCCAGCGGCTGGCGCCGAGCGTCTTGAACAGCATGCGCGCGTTCTCGTTGGCGACGTGCAGCCCGGCTGCCGTCGCGACGACGATCGGGAAGGTGGCGATGAAGGCGGCGAGCGCGACCTTGGAGGAAATGCCGAAACCCAGCCAGGCGACGAAGAGCGGCGCGAAGGCGACCTTTGGCATCGTGTCGATGGCGACGAGATACGGCAGCACCACGCGCTCGCCGAAGCTGGTCTCGCCGACCAGCACGCCGAGCGAGAAGCCGATCGCCATGGCGATGAGGAAGCCGTAGATTACTTCTTTGAAGGTGATCCAGTAGGCGGTCAGCATGTAGCCGCCGGAGAAGAGGTTCTTGCCGACGAAGATGATGTCCTCCCCCACCTCGATCGGAGAGGGCAGGATGATCGGCGAGACCAGTTCAAGGACATGGACGAGCTGCCAGATGCCGATGAAGGCAGCGAAGAGCAGTGCCATCGCCAGCGGCCGCGGCACACGGTCGATCCAGGAGGCGCGCTCGCTCCAGACGGTATCGGGAGCGGCCACTTCGGTAGCCGAGAACTCGGTCATTGGAAGGCTCCTTCGTCGAGAAGCGCGCGGATGTGCCGGACATAGGTCGCCAGCCGCGGGTCGGTCAGCATGTCGAGGGTGCGCGGGCGCGGCAGGTCGATCGCGATGATCTCGACGAACCGGCCCGGCCGGGGCGACATGACATAGACGATGTCCGACAGGATCACCGCCTCGGGGATCGAATGGGTGACGAGGAAGGCGGTGGCGTTCTTCTCCAGGCAGATCCGCTGCAGCTCCATGTTCATGAAGTCGCGCGACAGCTCGTCGAGCGCGCTGAACGGCTCGTCGAGCAGCAGCATCGACGGCTCGGTGACCAGCATGCGGCAGATGGCGGCGCGCTGCGCCATGCCGCCGGACAACTTGTCCGGGTAGACGTCCTCGAAGCCCGTCAGGCCGACGAGTTCGAGCAGCGCTCGGGCGCTTGCGTGGCTGGCCTTGGCCGCCGCGGCCCCGTCGCGGATCTCGATCGGCAGGACGACGTTCTCGAGCGTGGTGCGCCACGGAAACAGCGTCGCCTGCTGGAACATCATGCCGATGTCGCGACGCGGCCCCATGACGGGCGTGCCGTTGAGCACGACCCGGCCGCTGCTCGGCGGCACGAGGCCGGCCATGATCTTCAGGAGCGTGGACTTGCCGCATCCCGAAGGGCCGATGATCGAGGAGAAGCTCCCGCGCTCCAGCGTCAGATCGACGGTGTCGATTGCGTGGATCGCGCCGCGCCCGTATGTCTTGGTGACACGCGACAGCTCGTAGACGGTGGAGTGGCCGGCGTCGGCGACCACGCGATCGATTTCGCCGGCCACAGCACTCATTCGGCGTTCCACCCTTCGACGAACTCGTTCGTGTAGGCGGCCTCGAGATCGGGAAGCGGCGCACTCAGCGCGCCGGTCTCAACCTGCGCCTCGTGCCACAGCTGCCAGTGGGCCGGCGGCTGATAGCCGTAGCCCTCGCTGCGGAACTGCTCCTGCGGATTGATCCGCGTCTGGGCAGCTTCGAGGAGCAGCGCCGCGAGGGCCTCGTCCTCGCCCTCCTGCGGATTGGCCGCCGCGGCATGGGCGAGCGTCTTCTCGTTGTTGGCGGTGTCGAGGCCGAAGCGCGTTCCCTTCACCAGGGCACGCCCGAAGCGCTCGACGACATCCTCGTTCTCGTCGAGATAGGCCCGCGTCACAGCCCAGCCATTGCCGAAATAGCTGAGGAAGCCCTCCGGCGTGATCTCGCGCAGCGGGATACCGCGCGCTTCGATGATGGCGGCGTCGCTTGCCGCCGCAGCATAGGCCGCAACCTCGTCGCCGAGGATCGCGGCGGCAGCCGTGCCCCCGTCGCCGATCGCCAGGAACTCGTAGCCGTCGTTCTCCATCAAGCCGGATTCGGCCATGATGGCGCGGGTAAAGCCGACCTCCGCACCATCGGCCGTGCCGACGCCGATCGTCTCCCCCTCCAGCTGGGCCGGCTCCTGCACCTCGGATTCTTCCGGAACGACGAGGCCGAAGATCGAGTTCGGGTACTGATTGTAGATGAACACGACGTCCTCGCCGCGCTGACGCGCAGCCAGCACCGGTCCGGGTCCCGGATTGCCGATCTGTGCCTGGCCCGAGGCAAGGGCCTGAAGCACCGACGCGGAGCCGTTGACCGCCTCCACGGTGACCGTGAGACCCTCTTCCTCGAAATAACCCTCGCCGATGGCGTTGTGCAGCGGGAAGTTGTTGAGGGCCGACGGGTTGGGAACGACGACGGTGATGGCCGTCGGTTCCTGGGCAAGGACCGCCGTACTCGACAGTGCGAGCGCGGCAAGGCCGGCCAGAATGCTAGGCAAAGCGCGGTAAGCCATGATGTTTCCTCCCTGATGGCACACGGACGCTCTTGGCTGGCGTGTGTGCGTAACGAGAGGATAACACCAGAAAAAACATTTTCGGAAGACCCAAGCTATACTGCACATGCGAAGAACGACGGAAATTACCTGCTTTCCGGGGCTTATGCGGAAGCGTCAACGCCGTAGAACGACCTCTTAAGCCCGTTCGCCTCCAAGGCAGCTCGGCATCTTTCGCAGTGCAAAATACTTTTTTGTTGTTTATCGTCGTTTTCATGTGCTTCTTCACCTGACCAAACGTTGGGAGGAACTCCATGAACCAGTATGTCGTCGAAGCCCCGAAACTGCCGGCCATTCCCGTAAAGGGATCGGATGCAACCTTCCCGGTGCGCCGAGTCTATTGCGTCGGCCGCAACTACGTGGCGCACGTCCGCGAGATGGGCGGCAACGAGGATCGCGACCCGCCGCTGTTCTTCCAGAAGCCGGCCGACTCCCTGGTCCTGGACGGGGGCACGGTGCCATATCCGACCATCACCAAGGACTTCCATTTCGAAGTCGAGCTGGTCCTCGCCATGGAGGGCGGCGGGCTGAACATCCCGCAGGACAAGGCGCTCGACCAAATCTACGGCTACGCCGTCGGGATCGACATGACGCGCCGTGACATCCAGGGCGGCGGACGTCCGTGGGAAATCGCGAAATCGTTCGATCACTCGTTCCCCTGCGGCGCCATCGCCCCGGCGGCGGAGGTCGGCCACATCCAGTCCGGGCAGATCGAGCTGACGGTGAACGGGGAGACCCGGCAGAATTCCGACGTGGAGCTCCTGATCTGGAAGATCCCGGAGATCATCGCGAACCTGTCGACCTATTTCGAGCTGATGCCGGGCGACGTGATCTTGACGGGGACCCCGCACGGTGTCGGGCCGGTCAAGCCCGGCGACCGGATCGAGGCGCGGGTCGACAAGCTGCCGGAACTTCACGTCACGGTAGGTGACCCGCTCGCCTGAACAGGCTTTGTCGCGGCGCGAAGGGGATCAGCCCCGCTCGCGCCGCGACCTCGATCGACGGGCACCTCGCAGGCGGAGCGACGACGATGAGCTTCAGGATCCACCCTCGCCGCGGCGACATCGACCCGGTCTGGATCGAACGCTTCCAGGCGCTTCCGGTCTCGACGATCAGCGATTCGATGGAACGGCTTCATGGCGTCGGCACGCCGCTGCGCGCCATGCATGGCGGCGGGCGGATGGTCGGCCACGCCTTCACGGTGAAGACGCGCCCCGGCGACAATCTCATCGTCCACAAGGCGCTGGATCTCGCAGCGCCCGGCGACGTCGTGGTCGTCGATGCCGGCGGCGCGCTGGAGAACGCCATCATCGGCGAGCTGATGGCCGCCCATGGCGAGCGCCGCGGCCTCGCCGGCATCGTCATCCATGGCGCGATCCGCGACAGCGACGAACTCAGGCGCGGGACGTTTCCGGTCTTCGCCGCGGGCGTCACCCATCGCGGCCCCTACAAGGACGGGCCGGGCGCGATCAACGTGCCGATCGCCATCGCCGGCCTGCCGATCGCGCCGGGCGATCTCGTCTGCGGCGATTCCGACGGGCTGCTCGTCATCCCGCCATCGGAAATCGGGCCGATCCACGAGCGCGCCGCGCAGAAGCTTTCGGCGGAGCAGCGGATGTTGGAAGCGATCCGCGCCGGCGCCGACGACCGGTCCTGGATCGATCGCGCCCTCGAAGCGGCCGGCTGCGACTACTGCGACACCTGAGGCTGCCACTTTCGGCGGGTCGGCTCAGGCGAGGCCCTGCTTCTGGCAGTCCCCGAAAATCTCGATCGTCGTGGCATTCGCGCCGGCGAGCTGCCTCACCGAGAAGTCGGGGCCGCCGGACGCCGTCTGCCGAACCATGTCGCCCCGGAACAACCTCGTATCCGCGGCGCCGTCGGCGCTGCGCGTGCCCACC
>DASYHY010000056.1:0-13138 GCA_036252795.1 Aurantimonas sp.
CAGCGCATGGAACGGGGCGAGAGCCGGGAGATCCTCAACCAGGTCAAGCGCGACCTTGCCGCCTCGTGATGCGATGAGCCAGCCGGGCCCGATGGTCGCCGATCCCGAGGGGCGGCTGGCCGACAACATCGTCTATTTCGCGCGGGCGCTGAGAAAGGCGGGGCTCAAGATCGGCCCGGCCGCGACCGTCGACGCGATCGAGGCCGTCAAGGTCGCGGGGCTTTCCTCGCGGGACGATTTCTACTGGACACTGCACGCGGTCCTCGTCACCCGGCGCGAGGACGACGCGGTCTTCGACGAAGCCTTCCGGCTGTTCTGGCGCTCGCGCGAGCTGATCGAGAAGATGATCGCGATGTTCTCGCCCTCGGCGCCGCCACGGCCGTCGGCCGAGAAGAAGCGGGCCGGGGAGGGGCGCGCGGCGGAGGCGATGTTCGAGGGCGCCGACGAACGACCGACCCGCCAGGAAAAGCCGCAGCTGGAGATCGACGCGAGCCTGACGGTCTCGGGCGACGAGGTGCTGCGCCGGAAGGATTTTGCGCAGATGACGCTGTCCGAGGTGGCGGAGGCCAAGCGCGCGATCGCGGCGCTTCGTCTGCCGGCGGACAAGGTGGCCACCCGCCGCTACCGGCCCGACCCGCGCGGCCCGCGGATCGACCCACGGGCAATGATGCGGGCGTCGATGCGCACCGGCGGCGACCTCGTCCTGCCCCGGTTCCGCTCCCGCCGCGAGATCCACCCGCCGCTGGTCGTCATCGCCGACATCTCCGGTTCGATGAGCCAGTACACGCGGATCTTCCTGCACTTTCTCCACGCGCTGACCGAGAAGCGGCGGCGGGTCCACACGTTTCTGTTCGGGACGCGGCTGACCAACGTCACCCGGCAGATGCGCCGCAAGGATCCGGACGAGGCGCTGGCCGACTGCGCCGATGCGGTGCGGGACTGGTCTGGCGGCACGCGCATCGGCGCGGCGCTCGAAACATTCAACCGCGAGTGGTCCCGCAGGGTGCTGACGCAGGGCGCCGTGGTCCTGCTGATCACCGACGGCCTCGAACGGGATTCGGTGGACGACCTCTCGCACCAGATGGAGCGGCTACATAAATCCTGTCGGCGGCTGATCTGGCTCAACCCGCTTCTGCGCTTCGACGGCTTCGCCGCGCGGGCGAAGGGGGTGCGGGCGATCCTGCCGCATGTCGACGAGTTCCGCTCCGTGCACTCGCTGGAGGCCATGGGCGCGCTCTGCGACGCACTGTCGGGCGCCGGCGATGTCCGTGCCGACCCGAAGCTCTGGCTCGAGGCGGCGGAGCGCTCGATCGCGGCATGAACGGCCGCCTGCGGACGACAGACGATGCTGCACGCCCGTGAGGGCGCTGGCCGAAGGAGACCGGCAATGTCCGAGACCACCGATCTAGACGTGCTGAAGACCGCCGAGGCGTGGGCGGCAGAGGGGCGGCGTCTCGCGCTCGCCACCGTCGTCGAGACATGGGGCTCGGCGCCGCGGCCGACGGGCAGCCATCTGGTGATCGATTCCGACGGCAATTTCGAGGGATCGGTCTCCGGCGGCTGCGTCGAGGGCGCGGTGGTCGCCGAGGCGACGGACATCATCGAGGCGGGGGAGCCGCGCATGCTCGAATTCGGCGTCGCCGATGAAACGGCATGGCGGGTGGGGCTCTCCTGCGGCGGGCGCATCCGCGTCTATGTCGAGCGGGTGAACTGATGGACCGCACGCTGCTGACCGCGCTCAACGCGGAACGTCTGGCGCGCCGGGCCGCGGTCGTGGTCACCGACCTCGCCAGCGGCAGGCAGCGTCTGGTCCGCGAGGCGGACATCGCCGACGATCCGCTGGCCGAGGCGATCGGCCGTGTCATCCGCGCCGGCAAGTCCGGCATCGTCGCGACGGACGGTGGCGAGGTGTTCCTCAACGCGCATCTGCCGCCGGCGCGGCTGGTGGTGATAGGGGCCGTGCATATCAGCCAGGCATTGGCGCCGATGGCGAAGCTCGCCGGCTACGACGTCGAGATCATCGATCCGCGAACCGCCTTCGCCACGGCGGATCGCTTTCCGGGTGTGGCGCTGCATGCCGAGTGGCCGCAGGACGTGCTGGCGGCAAGGCCGCTCGATCCGTACACGGCGCTGTGCGCGATCACCCACGATCCGAAGATCGACGATTTCCCGCTGATCGAGGCGCTGAAGGTCGGCTGCTTCTACGTCGGTGCCCTCGGCAGCCGGAAGACGCACGCGAAGCGGGTCGAGCGGCTGCATGAAGCCGGGCTCCCGAACCAGGCGATCGAGCGGATCGAGGCGCCCATCGGGGCGGATATCGGCGCTTCCGCCCCGGGTGAGATCGCCGTCGCGATCCTCGCCTCGGTGATCGCCGGCTTCCGCAAGCGCAAGATGTTCGCCGAACGGCGCGGTGAGATGGCAGCCCCATGATCTTCGGCCGCGTTCCTGTCGACGAGGCTCTCGGCACCATCCTCGCGCATTCGCGCTCCCTGCCTGGCCGCCGCCTGAAGAAGGGGGCGCGGCTCGACGCGGACGACGTGGCGGCGCTGCGGGCGGCGGGTGTCGCCGAAATCGTCGCGGCGCGGCTCGACCCGGGCGATCTCGCCGAGGACGAGGCAGCCGGCGCGATCGGCGGGGCGCTGGGCGCGGCAGGTATCCGCGTCGCGCCAGCGGCGACCGGGCGGAGCAATCTCCATGCCGAGGCCGCGGGGCTGTTCCTGCCCGACCGCGGCGTCGTCGATGCGCTGAACGCCGTCGATCCCGGGATTACGCTCGCGACGCTGGCCGAATACGAGCCCGTCGAGGCCGGCCGCATGGTCGCGACCGTGAAGATCATCCCGCTCGCCGTCGCAGGCGCAGCCGTGGAGGCGGTGCTGGCGCTGCTTCGGGAGGCGCCGGCCTTCCGGCTGGCGCCGTATCGGCCACGGCGTGTGGCGCTGATCCAGACCGAGTTGACGGGCGTCAAGCCGAGCGTCCTCGACAAGACGCGCCGAGCCACCGAGGCAAGGCTGGCACCGACCGGCAGCAGCATCGTTCGGGAGGATCGCTGTCCGCACGACGCGGACGCGCTGGCGGCCCTGCTCGCAAGCCCGAGCGATGCGGACATGACGCTGATCTTCGGCGCGTCTGCGGTAATCGATCAGGGCGACGTGATCCCGGCTGCGATCGAGGCCGGCGGCGGCACCGTCGAGCATCTCGGCATGCCGGTCGATCCCGGCAATCTCCTCCTTCTCGGGCGGCTCCATGGACGACCCGTGCTGGGCGCGCCGGGGTGCGCGCGCAGTCCGAAGGAGAACGGCTTCGACTGGGTGCTCCGCCGTCTCCTCGCCGATGTCCCGGTCACCGGCACGGATATCCGCCGCATGGGCGTCGGCGGCCTGTTGATGGAGATTGCCTCGCGTCCGCGCCCGCGAGAGGCAGAAGGCGCCGAGACGGAACCGGTCGTCGACATCGTCGTCCTGGCGGCCGGCCGGTCCAGCCGCATGGGCGGGCCGAACAAGCTGCTCGCGACCTTCGACGGCGTCCCGCTGATCCGCCGGTCGGTGGAAACCGCGCTCGCCGCGCGCAATGCCGGCTACGTGCGGGTGGTCGTCGGGCACATGCAGCGGGAGATCCGCGCCGCGATCGAGGGGCTGCCGGTCGAGATCGTCGCCAATCCGGATTTCGCGGACGGGCTGTCGACGTCCCTGAAGGCGGGGTTCGAGGCTTCCGGCGAGGCCGACGGGGTTCTCGTCATGCTCGCGGACCAGCCGCTGCTGACGGCGACAGACCTCGACCGCCTGATCGCTGCGTTCGCGAAGGAGGGGCAGGGCGCCATCGTTGCCGCCACGGACCAGGGCCGGCGCCGCAATCCGGTTATCCTGTCGACCGGCTTTGCCGACGCGATCGCCGGCCTTTCCGGCGACGTGGGTGCCGCACCGGTGATCGCCGCGAACCCCGAGGCGCTGACGGAGATCGAGATCGGTCCCGCGGCTAGCACCGATGTCGACACGCCGGAGGCGCTGGTGGCAGCTGGCGGGCAGCTGGGTCCTGCGTTGGCGGGATGAATCTGGAAGCTCGCGCAAGCCGTTGATCTGCCGTGATGATTGCTTTCGATCGGTGAAGCTTGGATTCGCCCCACGCTCATGCGGCCATTGCCGATCACGCGCACCGCAGCCGTATGCAGCCGCCGCGTGAGGGCGCGCGCTGTGTCGCACTTGCAGTCGCTGGACGGTGGCGCATGTGCCGGCCTCGCGAGCGGAGGACGGCATGGCAAGATATCTGATCGTCGGCGGACAGGGTGGGGTCGGAGAGGCGATGGCGCGCCGGCTGGCCGGCTCCGGGCACCAGCTCGTCCTGACCGCCCGTTCGCCCGAGAATGTCGAGGGACTGGCTGGCGAACTCGGAGCCGACTCGATTGGGCTGGACGTCCTCGACGACGACCATTTCGAGCGTCTGCGAGCAGGCGCGGGCGACGCGCTCGACGGCCTCGTCTATGCCGCCGGCACCATCACGCTGAAGCCGTTCGACCGCCTCGGCGAAGGCGATTTCCTCAATGATTTCCGGATCAACGCGCTGGGCGCAGCGAAAGTGACCCAAGCCCTCCTGCCGGCACTGAAGGCGGCGCCGGAGGGTGCAAGCGTTCTCCTCTTCTCCACCATCGCCGTGGATCAGGGTTTTGCCGCCCATGCGTCGATCGCCATGGCCAAGGGGGCGGTCGTGGGCCTCGTCCGCTCGCTGGCAGCCGAGTATGCGCCGCAGATCCGCGTGAATGCGATCGCGCCGTCGCTGCTCGACACGCCGCTCGGAAGGACTGTTGCCGGTACCCCGCGAATGGCGGAGGCCGTGGCGGGGCTTCACCCCATTCCGCGGCTCGGCCAGCCCGACGACATCGCCGCTGCGGGTGAACTGCTGCTCACGGGCGCTGGGGCTTGGATGACCGGCCAGGTCATCGGCATCGACGGCGGTCGCTCGCGCCTGCGTACGTCGCGGAGCTGACGGCGCCTGCGGCGACTTGTGCTTCCTTGGGCCGTTAAGCCATTGTTAAGCACTGTCGCCGCAGCATTTGCCTGCCGGCCTCTCGTCCGGCTGGCGCTGCGATGGAGTGCGCCGATGACGACCACGAGGACTGCCGACCCGCAATTCGTCCGCATGCTGGGGGGCTTCGGCCTCACGAGCGCCGAGGTGCTCTACCGGATGCCGGATCATCCGAGCCTCCTGCAGAGCTTCTTCTGGCAGTTCGAGGATCTTGCGCCCGATTACCCCCGGCTGAAGCAGTTCCTCGATCATTGGGAACGCGAGGTCGAGGCAGCGATCCACTCGGTGCGCGTCATGCATGCCGGCCTCATCAAGCCGCGCGAGGTGCGGCTGGTCAAGGACGGCGGGCGGCTGCACTAGGCAGGCGGCACTCAGAGCAGCCGGAGCCCTCGCAGGCTGGCATGACCGGCCTTGCCGATGATGATGTGGTCGTGGAGCTCGATGCCCAGCGGCCGGGCAACCTCGGCGATCGTGCGGGTCATGTCGATGTCGGCGCGGGACGGGGTCGGGTCGCCCGATGGATGGTTGTGCACCAGGATGATCGCCGTCGCCGACAGTTCGAGCGCCCGGCGCACCACTTCCCGCGGATAGACCGGGGTGTGGTCGACGGTGCCGGTGCCCTGCACCTCGTCCGCGATCAGCGCGTTCTTCTTGTCGAGGAAGAGGATGCGGAACTGCTCGCGGCTCTCGTGCGCCATCACGGCCGTGCAGTAGTCCAGAACCGCCGCCCAGGAAGACAGCACTTCGCGCCGCCGGACGGCCGAGCGCATCGCGCGCTGGTTGATCGCGGCGACGATGGACAGGTCGATGGCGACCGCATCCTTCACGCCGGCGACCTCGGTCAGGCGGCGGCGCGGGGCATTCAGCACCTCCGCCAGCGAGCCGAAGCGGGCGATCAGCGCTTTCGCGATCGGCTTGACGTCGCGGCGGGGTATCGTGCGGAACAGGATCAGCTCGAGCAGTTCGTAATCGGCGAGCGCATCCGCCCCCGCGGTGGCGAAGCGCTCCCTGAGCCGGTCGCGGTGGCCGTCGTGGTGCCGCGCGGGCGACGCTGGCCGTTCGGCAGCCTGCGTCGCTGGCGTGGAACGGGCGGAGCCGACTTCCGAGAGACCGGAGTGCTCGAGATCCTCGTCGGGGCCGCCCGGCGCCATGGCTGCTAGTCGGCCATGTCGGCCGATCCCTCGGCGGAAAGGCCCGGCGTGTGGAGGCCAGCCGGCGACAGGGTGAAGACCTCGCAGCCATCCTCGGTGACGCCGACCGTGTGTTCGTATTGGGCCGACAGGGAGCGATCGCGGGTCACGGCGGTCCAGCCGTCGTTGAGGATCTTCACGTGCGGCCGGCCGATATTGATCATCGGCTCGATGGTGAAGATCATGCCGGGCCGCATCTCCGGCCCTTCGCCGCGCCGACCGTAATGCAGGACATTCGGCGCGTCGTGGAACAGCCGGCCGACGCCATGGCCGCAGAAATCGCGAACGACCGAGCAGCGTTCGGCCTCGGCGAAGCGCTGGATCGCCTCGCCGATGTCGCCGATATGGCCTCCCGGCCGCACCTGCTCGATCCCGAGAAGCAGTGAGCGGTAGGTGATGTCGCAGAGCCGCTCCGCCGCGCGCTTGACCCGGCCGACCGGATACATGCGCGAGGAGTCGCCGTGCCAGCCGTCGACGATCAGCGTCACGTCGATATTGACGATGTCGCCTTCCTTGAGCGGCTTGTCGTTGGGAATGCCGTGGCAGACGACGTGGTTGATCGAGGTGCAGACGCTCTTGGTGTAGCCGCGATAGTTCAGCGTCGCCGGTACGGCATCGTTGGCGACAGCGAAGTCGTAGACGAAGCGGTCGATCGCCTCCGTCGGCAGGCCGGGCACGACGATCGCCGCGAGTTCGTCTAGGCACCTCGCGGTGAGCTGACAGGCGCGACGCATGCCGGCGAAGCCCGCCTCGTCGTAGAGCCGGATCGCGCCGGTATTGCGCGTCGGGTTGGCTTCGGCTGCGAGATAGGTGGTCATGAGCGGGCCGGTCGACGATCAGAGCATGGATGGCGGGATGTTCCCGCTGATGTCGCATCGAACTGCGGTTGCTTCAACCCCCGCACCACAAACAGCGGGACTGGCTGTCAGGCCATGACGGCCACATAGGAGCCGGGTGCGTCCTCTATCGGCTTCAGCCTGCGCCCGCCGGGCTTGCGCGCCTTGACCTTCGGTCCCGATTGCGGCGCCAGCCATTCCTGCCAATGCGGCCACCATGAGCCGGGATTCTCGCTCGCCGCCAGAAGCCAGTCTTCGTAGCTTCGCCCCCGCTCCGGCGAGGGGCCGGTCCAGAACTGGTACTTGCGCTTTTCCGGCGGATTGACGACCCCGGCGATGTGGCCGGACCCGGTGAGGACGAAGGTGACCTTCGACCCGAAGGCGAGACTGCCCTCGTAGACGCTGCGCGCCGGCGCGATGTGATCGTCCTTGGTGGCCAGGTTGTAGATCGGGATGTCGACCGTCGACAGGTCGAGGCGGCGGCCTCCGATCTCCATCCTGCCCTGCGACAGCCGGTTCTCCAGGTAGCAGTTGCGCAGGTAGAAGAGGTGGTTGGCCTTCGGCATGCGGGTGGAATCGGCGTTCCAGTAGAGCAGGTCGAAGGGCAGGGGCTCCTTTCCCTTCAGATAGTTGTTGACGAAATACGGCCAGATCAGGTCGCCGGAACGCAGCAGGTTGAACGCCGTCGCCATCTGCGAGCCGTCGAGATAGCCCTTGCTCTCCATCGACCGTTCGACGAGCTTCAGCTGCGCCTCGTCGACGAAGACCTTCAGGTCGCCGGCATGGGTGAAGTCGATCTGGGTCGTCAGGAAGGTGGTGGAGCGGATGCGCTCGTCGCCGCCGGCCTTCAGATAGGCCAGCGAGGCACCGAGCAGCGTGCCGCCGACGCAATAGCCGACGGCGTTGACCTCGCGCTGCGCCGTCGCCGCCTGGATCGTGTCCAGGGCGAAGACGATGCCCTCCTCGATATAGGCCTGCCAGTCCTTTTCCGCCTGCTGCGCGGCCGGATTGATCCAGGAAATGACGAAAACCGTGTGGCCTTGCGAGACGAGCCAGCCGATCAGCGACTTCTCCGGATTGAGGTCGAGGATGTAGAACTTGTTGATCCAGGGCGGCACGATGAGCAGGGGCCGCTTGAAGACGGTGTCGGTCTTCGGCGCGTACTGGATGATCTGGCACACGTCGTTCTGCGCGACGACCTTGCCGGGGGTGACGGCCATGTCGCGCCCGACCTTGAAGCACGAATAGTCCGCCTGGCGCAGGCGCAACGTCCCGTTCCCGGCGGCCATGTCCTCCGCGAACATCTTCATGCCGCGCACGAGGTTCTCGCCGTTGCTGGCGACGGTCTCGCGGAACAGCTCGGGATTGGTCGCGACGAAGTTGGACGGCGAGATCGCGTTCGATATCTGCCGAACGTAGAACGCCGCCTTCTGGCGGGTGTGAGGGTCGAGCCCCTCCGACTTGTCGACGAGGTCGTCCGCCCATTTCGCGGTCAGCAGATAGGCCTGCTTGACGAAGTCGAAGAACGGGTGGTTCTGCCAGCCTGCGTCGGCGAAGCGCTTGTCGCCATCGGCTGCCGCGACCGGCGGCAGGTCGGCTTCTCCGGCGAGGCGCCGGATGGAGTTGTTCCAGACCGTCATGTAGCCGGCGAAGAGCGTGGTCTGCGCCTCGATGGCCCGGGCCGGATCGGTGAGCCAATACTCCGACACCTTCGACAGGGTGTTGACGAGTTCGCTCAGGGGCAGCGGCCCACTTTCGACGATTTCGCCCTTTTCCCGCGGCTCCAGCCAGGCGCCGGCCGCCTTGCCGATCTGTTCCAGCATGCGCGCCATGTTGCGCGCGAAGGCCTCCGGGTCCTTGACGACGAATTCCTCGCCAAGGGTGCCGGAACCGCTCTCCTGCTGCGGCTGTTTCGCCGTCATCGTTCTACCTCCCGCGCGCGCTGCCGACTTTGTCCGTTGGCCGTTTTCCTGCCGGCGGCGATCGGAACCGTGTCGCTTTGTAAACGGTCACTCTCTAGGATATGAGACAAAGCGCTGTTTCAAGAAGGCCCTTCTGGCGATGATACCGCTTTCCCTGCTGCGAACACTTGCCATCTGCTGCGCCGTGATGCCCGCCGCGGGCTGCCAGTCGATCTTCGGAGATGACGAGGACACCTCGATCGGTGCGCTGCGGCTCGCGGCAGCGCCGGACGTGGCGTCGACGCAGCGCACGGACGAGAATGGCTATCCGCTGCTCGGCGCCTCTCCGAGCGCGGCGGCACCGCAGTTGACGGATGCGGAGGCGCAGGCCAACCAGGCTCGTCTCGGGGCGATGGTCCAGGAGCGGGCGGTAGCCCCGCCGTCCAGCGGCCCGGCCCAGGTGGCGCGGCTCCAGGCGCTGCGTGAGCAACAGGCCGCCGAGGTGGAGGCGGCGCTGGCACGACGCCCGCAGGCTCAGGAGCCGGCCGCGTCGCGCCCGCAAAGTCCCGCGGAAATACTGCGCCAGATCGAAGCCGGAGAGTAGACGCGCGACGTCGTTTACGCCATTCCCGCGAACCAGCCGGGAGACGAGCACCATGGAAGAATTTCATAAAGTCCGCAGACTGCCCCCTTACGTCTTCGAAGAGGTCAACCGGCTGAAGGCGGCGGCGCGGGCGGGGGGCGCCGACATCATCGATCTCGGCATGGGCAATCCTGATCTGCCGACGCCGAAATTCATCGTCGACAAGCTCTGCGAGGTGATCCGCGATCCGCGTTCGCATCGCTATTCCGCGTCGAAGGGTATCGCCGGGCTCCGCAAGGCGCAGGCCGCCTATTACCAGCGGCGCTTCGGCGTGAAGCTCGACCCGGCGACGCAGGTCGTGGCGACGCTGGGCTCCAAGGAAGGCTTCGCCAACATGGCGCAGGCGATCACCGCGCCGGGCGACGTGGTGCTGTGCCCGAACCCGACCTATCCGATCCATGCGTTCGGGTTCCTGATGGCGGGTGGGACGATCCGTGCCATACCCGCCAAGCCCGATGCCGACTTCATGGTCGCAATCGACCGTGCGGTCCGCTATTCGATCCCCAAGCCGATCGCGATCATCCTCAACTATCCGGCCAATCCCACGGCCTTCGAGGCGGACCTCGATTTCTACCGCGAAATCGTCGCCTTCGCGCGCAAGCACTCGATCGTCGTCCTCTCCGACCTAGCCTATGCCGAGATCTTCTTCGACGGATCGCCGCCGCGCTCGATCCTCCAGGTCGACGGCGCGATGGACGTCGCGGTCGAGTTCACCTCCATGTCGAAGACCTTCTCGATGCCGGGCTGGCGAATGGGCTTCGCCGTGGGCAACGAGCGCCTGCTGGCTGCGCTGGCGCGGGTGAAGTCCTATCTCGACTATGGCGCCTTCACGCCGATCCAGGTCGCGGCCACGGCAGCACTGAACGCCGGTGACGAGGCGATCGAGGAGGTTCGCACCGTCTATCGTCGGCGCCGCGACGTGCTCGTCGATTCCTTCGGGCGCGCCGGCTGGCAGATCCCGTCCCCGTCCTCGACGATGTTCGCCTGGGCACCGCTCCCGCCGGCTTACCGGGGCATGGGCTCGCTCGAGTTCTCCAAGCTCCTGATCGAGAAGGCGGATGTCGCCGTGGCGCCGGGCATCGGCTTCGGCGAGCACGGCGACGATCATGTCCGCATCGCGCTGGTCGAGAACGAGCACCGGATCCGGCAGGCGGCGCGCAGCATTCGCCGCTTCCTTGCCACCGGCGAGGAAGCCGGGCAGAAGGTCGTCTCCTTCGGCGGGCGGCCCTGAACGGGTGCCCGGCCCTGGCAGCAAGAGCGATCAGGTACTCATGAACAGCCCCCTGCGGCTCGGCCTCGCCGGGCTTGGAAACGTCGGCGCGAGTCTCGCCCGGCTTATCGAAGCAAAGTCGGACGCGCTGGCGAGTCGCGCCAGCCGTGCGATCGAGATTGTCGCGGTGTCGGCGCGCGACCGCACCAGGGACCGCGGCGTCGACGTCAGCGGCTTCGAATGGTTCGACGACCCGGTCCAGATGGCGTCGCAGGCCCAGATCGACGTCTTCGTCGAACTCATCGGCGGTGCGGACGGGCCGGCCCACGAGGCCGTGAAAGCCGCCCTCGGTCGCGGCATCCCGGTGGTCACCGCCAACAAGGCGCTGCTCGCGCATCACGGTGTGTCGCTCGCGCGGCTCGCCGCGCGGAAGGGCACCCAGATCCTGTTCGAGGCGGCGGTGGCGGGCGGCATCCCGATCATCAAGACGATGCGCGAGAGCCTTTCCGGCAACGACGTCAGCCGGGTCTACGGAATCCTCAACGGCACCTGCAATTACATGCTGACCCGCATGGAAGCCGAAGGCATCGCCTTCGACGACTGCCTGGCCGATGCGCAACGACTGGGCTACGCCGAAGCCGACCCGACCTTCGATATCGGCGGCTTCGACGCCGCGCACAAGCTGGCGATCCTGACCTCGCTCGCGTTCGGCTGCGAGATCGATCTCGACAGCGTGTTCATCGAGGGGATCTCGACCGTCACCAACGACGACATCGCGGCGGCTGCCGAACTCGGCTACCGGATCAAGCTGCTGGCGGTGGCGCAGCGCACCGAGACCGGCATCGAGCAGCGCGTGCATCCGACGATGATCCCGTCGAGTTCGGCGATGGCGCAGGTCGATGGCGTCACCAACGCGGTCGCCGTCGACACCGATCTGCTCGGCTCGATCCTGCTGGCGGGTCCCGGCGCCGGGGGCGAGGCCACCGCCTCGGCGGTGCTGTCCGACGTCATGGATGTGGCCGGCGGCGTGCTGCCGCCGACGCTCGGCCTGCCGCCGGCCAAGCTCGTTCCCTACAAGCGGGCCCGGATGCGGGCGCACGAGGGCGGCTACTACATCCGGCTGTCGGTCTACGACCGTGTCGGCGCCTTCGCCTCGATCGCCCGGCGCATGGCCGAGAACCAGATCTCGCTGGAATCGATCGTCCAGCGCAAGCAGGCCGGTTCCGCCGATCCCTCGACCGCGCCGGTCGTGCTGGTGACCCACGAGACGACCGAGGCTGCCGTGCGCAAGGCGCTGGAGGCGGTTTCCAAGGACGGACATCTGAAGGACGAGCCGAAGATGATCCGGATCGAGGCATTGAGCTAGGCAGCGGCCGGCAAGACCCAGAAAACACGCCTGTCGCGATCGCCGGAGGTGTGGCCGGGCCGTTCGGTCGAACGGCGGCGATGGCGACATTGCGCTTTCACACAGCCGGGACATATCAGGCGCATGCCGCAAGCTCGGGCGAAGATTCGGGCGCCGCAGGAGGAGACGGGGACATGACCGACGGCAAGACGAGCCGCGAGATGCTGGACCGGGTGCTCACGCTCGAGATCGCCCGGGTCACGGAGAAGGCGGCCGTGGCGGCGGCGCGGCTGCGCGGACGCGGCGACGAGAAGGCGGCCGACCAGGCCGCCGTCGACGCCATGCGCTCGGAGCTGAACCAGCTGGCGATCGACGGCGTCATCGTCATCGGCGAGGGCGAACGCGACGAGGCGCCGATGCTCTACATCGGCGAATCGGTGGGAACCAAGGCCGGGCCCAAGGTCGATATCGCGCTCGACCCGCTCGAGGGCACGACGGTCTGCGCCAAGAACCTGCCGAACTCGCTCGCGGTCATCGCCATGGCGGTACGGGGGAGCCTCCTGAACGCGCCTGACGTCTACATGGAGAAGATCGCCGTCGGCCCCGGCTATCCGGACGGCGTCGTCGATCTCTCGCTGTCGGCGGAGGAGAACCTTGCCTCCCTGGCGAAGGCGAAGGGGGTCTCGGTCTCACAGATCACCGCCTGCATCCTCGACCGCCCGCGCCACGCCCAGCTGATCGAATCAGTGCGCGCCGCCGGCGCCGCCATCCGGCTGATCGGGGACGGCGACGTCGCCGGCGTGATCCACACGACGGATCCGGAGGAGACCGGCATCGACATCTACATGGGCATCGGCGGCGCGCCGGAAGGCGTGCTCGCGGCGGCTGCCCTGCGCTGCACGGGCGGCCAGATGCAGGGCCGGCTGCAGCTCAACACCAACGAGAAGCGCGCCCGGGCGGAGACGATGGGGATCAGCGATCCCTACCGCATCTACAC
>DASYHY010000057.1:0-12841 GCA_036252795.1 Aurantimonas sp.
CAGCATCTCCCGCTGGGCCTTGCGGCCGAGCGCCGCCTCGAGCGCGCCGACATAGTCGGTCAGCTTTACCGGCGCGTTGTTGCCGATGTTGAACAGCCGGAAAGGCGCGTTGCTGGTCGCCGGGTCCGGCAGGCCGCTGTCCCATTCCGGGTTCGGCCGTGCCGGCTGGTCGCTTGCGCGGATGACGCCTTCGGCGATGTCGTCGATATAGGTGAAGTCGCGGCTGTGATTGCCGTCGTTGAACAGCGGGATCGGTTCGCCCGCCAGGATCTTCCGGGTGAACAGCAACAGCGCCATGTCGGGGCGCCCCCATGGCCCGTAGACGGTGAAGAAGCGCAGCCCCGTCGTCGGCAGCCGGTACAGGTGGCTGTAGGCGTGCGCCATCAGTTCGTTGGCGCGCTTCGTCGCGGCGTAGAACTGCAGCGGATGGTTCGCGCCGCGATGCTCGGAAAACGGCAGAGCGGTATCGCCGCCATAGACGCTGGAGGTGCTGGCATAGGTCAGATGCACCACCCCCGCATGCCGGC
Source organism: Aurantimonas sp. (assembly GCA_036252795.1). Lineage (GTDB taxonomy): Bacteria > Pseudomonadota > Alphaproteobacteria > Rhizobiales > Rhizobiaceae > Aurantimonas. Next base: position 528 of record DASYHY010000057.1, read on the forward strand.
AGGCCTCCAGCATATTCGCGAAGCCGACGAGATTGCTCTCGACATAGGCATGGGGGTTTTCGACGGAGTAGCGAATTCCCGCCTGCGCGGCGAGGTGGATGACGCGGTCCGGTCGATGCGTCGCGAAGCAGGCATCGACGGCCTCGCGATCGGCGAGGTTGGCGCGGATGAAGCGATATTCCCCGGCGGATATGGCGGCCGTCTCCTCCAGCAGCCCGAGCCGCGCTTCCTTGAGGGACGGATCGTAGTAGTCGTTGACCACGTCGAAGCCGATGACGCTGTCGCCCCGCTCCAGCAGGCGCCGTGCGACGTGGAAGCCGATGAAGCCGGCATTGCCGGTGACGAGGATACGCATCAGGCTCTGCCATCCGTCTCGTACAAGGCGACATGCACTCCAGGCGGCGTAGCCCGCTCGGCCGGAAGGGCCGACCCGCGGATGCCGGGCTGCTCGGCGGAGAACGACCCCGCACGCGATACCAAATCCGGCGACTCCCCGCCATGCCGGCCGGCATCTTCGTGTCGGGGCTCGAGGCCGATGGTATCGACCGGTTCTTCTGCGGCGGCGCGAAGGCCGGCACGATCACCGCCGCCCGCCGCCCCCGGCGGAAGCCGTAGACGTCACCCGTTCGCGTCGGGCCGCCGCCGGCGGCCTGCCAGGGGCAGCGACCTCTTCGCGCATGGCACGATGCAGTTGATCGCGCGCGACGTGCGCGGTAGGCCGGCGCATTTCGAGCCTCGCAGGCAAAGCAGCAACCGGGCTGCTACCCTGCCGGTCGGGGCTGACAGCCAGACAAGCGAGGGCGTTTTGACCATCCAGAGGACCGGAGACACGATGCAGGCGGCGGTGGTTACCGGGCCTGGAATGATTGAGCTCCAGACGGTGGCCATGCCGCAGCCGGAACAGGGACAGGTGCGGGTGCGGCTCGAGGGCTGCGGGGTCTGTGCGTCGAACCTGACGCCCTGGGCCGGGCCGGAGTGGATGGAGTTTCCTACCGCGCCCGGCGGATTGGGACACGAGGGCTGGGGCATCGTCGACGCCGTCGGCGAGGGGGTGAGCGAGGTGGCGGTCGGGGACCGCGTCTCGACGCTCTTCTACAACAGCTATGCCGGCTACGACATCGGCCCGGCGGGTTCGGTGGTCCGGCTGCCGCCGGAGCTGGGCCAGCAGGCGTTTCCGGGCGAACCGCTCGGCTGCGCCATGAACATCTTCGCCCGCAGCGACATCCGCCGCGGCCAGACGGTGGCGATCATCGGCATCGGGTTCCTCGGCGCGATCCTGACTCGCCTCGCCGCCGATGCGGGTGCCCGGGTGATCGCAATCTCCCGGCGCAGCTACGCGCTGGAGACCGCGCGCCGGATGGGTGCGGCCGAGACCATCCCGATGGAGGACCACTACCGGATCATCGAAGAGGTCAGGGAATTGACGAAGGGGGCGATGTGCGAGCGCGTCATCGAGGCGGTCGGCAAGCAATGGCCGCTCGATCTCGCGGGGGAACTGACCGCCGAGCGGGGTCGCCTCATCATTGCCGGCTATCACCAGGACGGCGCGCGCCAGGTGAACATGCAGCTCTGGAACTGGCGCGGGCTCGATGTCGTCAATGCCCATGAGCGCGACCCGAAGATCTACGTGGACGGGATCCGCGCCGCCGTGGAAGCCGTCACGAGCGGCCGTCTCGACCCGAGCCCGCTCTACACGCACAGGTTTCCGCTGCACCGGCTGGACGAGGCTTTGAACATGACCCGCGACCGGCCGGACGGCTTCATGAAGGCGCTCGTCACGATGTGACGCTCGCCGAGGCCGGCCGTCGTGGCGGCTCCTGCCGGGTCTTGCCGGACGGCTCCCTGCCCTGCCTGAAGGGATCGGGTCGCGAACCCGGAAGTCGTGCCCGGCTTGCCGAGCCTTGGCTTTCTGCCCGGCCCCAGCTCGCTACGGAAGGCGAGCAAATTGCGTAGCCTGCTCTGGAACGTTTCGGATGAAGATCCTTTTCGGGTTGCTGCTGCTCTCTAGTTCACGGGCACATGCTGCCGTTCCAAGGCAGGAATGACCGGCGGCATGCCGGCGAGATCGAGCTTCATGCGAGTGAGTTTCAGGTGAGCTTCATGCGTATTGCCTCCCCCGAAAGGATTGCTCCGGTGAGCGACGGCGGTGCGCGGCGATGAATCTGCGCATTCTGGAAACCGAAGCAGATCCGACTCCATCCGATTCCGAAAGAACCGCCGTCTCCTCCCCCCGTATCGCGATGATCGGGGCGGGGTATGTCGGTCTTGTAACCGGCACTTGCCTTGCTGAACTCGGCTTCGACGTGCTCTGCCTGGACACCGACGCGGAGCGGATCGCGGCGCTCCAGGATGGCACGATCCCGATCTACGAGCCCGGCCTCGAGGAACTGCTGGAAAGGCAGGTCCGGGAGCGGCGCCTGAGCTTCGAGACGTTCGGACCGCGCAGTGTGGCGGGCGCCGATTTCGTCTTCCTCGCCGTCGGCACCCCGTCGCTGGCCGGCAGCGACCAGGCCGATCTCAGCCACATCTTCAAGGCGGCGCGGATGGTGGCCCCGCAACTGCGGGCCGGTGCGCGCGTGGTGGTCAAGTCGACCGTCCCCGTCGGCACCAACAGCGCGTTGCGGGCCCTGATATCGGAACTGCGGCCGGATCTCGCCTTTTCCGTCGTCTCCAACCCTGAGTTCCTGCGCGAAGGCCGGGCCATCGACGACTTCCTCCACCCGGACCGTATCGTCGTGGGCTGCCACGACGCGGCGGGCCGCACGGGCATGGAACGGATCTACGGCTCCTTCCAGGAACGGGACGTGCCGGTTCTCTTCACGTCCCCTGAAAACGCCGAACTGATCAAGTACGCCGCCAATGCGTTCCTCGCCATGAAGGTCGCTTTCGCGAACGAGGTCTCGGATCTGTGCGAGGCGGCAGGCGGCGACGTCCGCGACGTGATCCAGGGGATCGGCCTCGACGCCCGCATTGGACCGCACTTCCTTGCTCCGGGCCCCGGCTTCGGCGGCTCGTGCTTTCCGAAGGACACGCGCGCCTTCGCCGATATCGGCCGTAGGCTGGGCCGCCCGCAGCGCCTCATCGAGACGGTGGTCGCGGTCAACGAACAGCGCAAGGAGACCCTTGCACTGCGTGTTGCGGACGCGCTCGGCTCGTGCGCCGGCAAGACCATTGCCGTGCTCGGCGTGGCCTTCAAGCCCGACACGGACGATCTGCGGGAGTCGCCGGCGCTTCGCCTGATCCCCGCTCTGGTGGAGGCCGGTGCGAAGGTCTGCTACTATGATCCCCAGGTCACGGCTGGCGGAGCGGCCGAACTGGAAGAGGCGGAGTGCGCCTCGTCGCTTGCCGGCGCGCTGAACGGGGCGGATGCCGCCGTGCTGCTGACGGAGTGGGCGGAATTCCGCACGCTCGACCTGCCTTCTGCGCGGCGCATCATGCGCGGCCCGGTGTTCGTCGACTTCCGCAACATCTACGCGCCGGAGGCGATGAAGCAGGCCGGCTTCCGCTACTACCCGCTGGGACGCGCTCGCGACGACGCGCCGGCTGCCCTGCCGGAGCCCGCCCCGCGGAAACGGATTGCGGCCGAAGCGGGCCGCATGGCCACGGGCTGAAGATTATCCGGCGCGTTCGGAGGCCCCGCCTTTCGTGGCACGCGCCCGGCGGGTCTCCGCAAGTCCCGCCCGGCATTCCGCACGGGACGCCGGACTGAACACAGGAGCGACACTTGTCTCGTTATCTCGTCACCGGCGGTGCCGGCTTCATCGGACGCCAGATCTGCAAGGAACTTCTCGAGCACGGCCATGACGTCAGGGTCCTCGATTCCCTGATCGACCAGGTGCACGGCGCCGGACAGCCGCTGGATCTCGACGGCGTGGATCTGCGCAAGGGCGACGTGCGGGATGCCCAGCAGGTGCGCGCCGCCCTCGCCGGCGTCGACGGGGTCGTCCACATGGCGGCCGAGGTCGGCGTCGGCCAGAGCATGTACGAGATCGAGCGCTACGTCAGCACGAACGACGTGGGCACGGCGGTGCTTCTCCAGGAGATGATCGAGCAGCCCGTCGGGCGCATCGTCGTCGCTTCCTCGATGAGCGTCTACGGCGAAGGCCGGTACCAGACGGAAGCCGGCAAAGTCGTCGACAACGCCCGGCGCGATCCCGCGTCGATCGCCGCCGGGCGCTGGGAAGTGCTCGGGTCGGAAGGCGGCGTCCTGCAGCCCGTCGCCACCGACGAGACGAAGCCGGTCGACCTCGCTTCGATCTATGCGCTGACGAAGTACTTCCAGGAACAGGCGGTGCTGATCTTCGCGAACGCCTACAAGGTGGACGCGGTGGCGCTGCGCCTCTTCAACGTCTTCGGGCCCGGCCAGGCCCTCTCCAATCCCTATACCGGGGTCCTCGCCAATTTCTCCTCTCGCATCGCCAAGGGCCAAGCTCCGACGATCTTCGAGGATGGCCGGCAGCGCCGGGACTTCGTGCATGTGCGCGACGTCGCGAGGGCCTTCCGGCTGGCGCTGGAGCGCCCGGAGGCGAAGGGCCAGACGATCAACATCGGCAGCGGCCGCTCCTACTCCGTCACCGAGGTCGCGCGGATGGTCGCAAAGGCAATGAACAGCCCAATCGAGCCGGAGATCATGATGAAGGCCCGCTCGGGCGACATCCGCAACTGCTTTTCCGATATCGGCAAGGCGCGCGCGCTGCTCGGCTTCGAGCCGCGTCATTCCCTGGAGGACTCGCTCGGCGAACTCGCCGAATGGGTGGCGCAGCAGGAGGTCACCGATCGCAACGACGAAATGCGCAAGCACCTCGAAGCGCGAGGCCTCGTGGCATGAAGGAAGGCCCCGCTGGCCTGAACCAGCCCTACGGTTTCGCCGAATGGTTCCGCCCCGGTGAGTACGAACGCACGCAGACCGCGCTGGAAGCGATGGAGCGTGCGGGCGCCCGCTACCTGCGGACCCATCTCTCCTGGGCCGAGTATCTCGCGCCGGGAGGGGTGGAATGGTACGACTGGCTCCTCCCGCAGATCGCCCGGCGTTTCGACCTCCTGCCCTGCGTCCACTACACGCCCCCCTCGATGTCGCGCACGGGGACGTCCGCCGGCCCGCCGCATCGTCTGCTGGACTATGCCGACTTCATCGACCACGTCCTGACGCGCTACGGCGAACACTTCACTGCCATCGAGCTCTGGAACGAGCCGAACAACCTGCTCGACTGGGACTGGCGCGAGGACACCGACTGGTCGCTGTTCTGCGAGATGGTCGGCGCCGCCGCCCATTGGGCGCAGGAGCGCGGCTTCCGGACCGTCCTCGGCGGCCTCAGCCCGTTCGATGCGCACTGGCTGCATCTGATGGGCGATCGGGGCCTTCTGGCGAAGATCGACGCCGTCGGCCTGCACGGTTTTCCCGGCACCTGGGATAGCGAGTACAGCACCTGGAGCAGCTGGGAAGACCTCGTCGCCAGCACCCGCGCCATCGTCGAGCAGTACGCGCCATCGGCCGAAATCTGGATCACCGAGGCCGGCTACTCGACCTGGCGGCACGACGAGGCGAAGCAGGCGGAGAGCTTCCTGCAGGCCCTCGATGCCCCGGCGGACCGCCTCTACTGGTATGGCTGGCAGGACATCCAGCCCGACGTGGCGGTGCAGGAGGGGCTTCGCTTCGACGACCGCCACTACCACATGGGCGTCGTCGACGCCGACGGTGAGCCCAAGCTCGCCGGGCGGCTTCTCATGCAAGGCGGCATAGCCGCGATGCGCGATACGCTGGCGCTTGCCGCGCCGCGGCTGCAGCGCCGGGCCGCGCCCATCGTCGTGACCGGCGGCGCCGGATTCATCGGCTGCAATCTTGCCGAGAGCTTCCTCGCGGACGGTCGCGACGTCATCGTCGTCGACAATCTCGGCCGGCCCGGCGTGGAGCGCAACCTGGCGTGGCTGAAGGACCGTCATGGCGCGCGGGTAACCTGGGAAAGCTGCGACGTCCGCGACGAGGAGGGTCTGCGGGAGATCGTGCGGGACGCGGAGGCGGTATTTCACCTTGCCGCCCAGGTCGCCGTCACCACGAGCCTCGGCCACCCGATGACGGATTTCGAGGTGAACGCCCGCGGCACGCTCAACGTCCTGGAGGCGGTGCGGCGCTCCGGGCGCAAGACGCCGGTGATTTTCGCCTCCACCAATAAGGTCTACGGCGATCTCGCCGACATCCCGATGACCGAGCAGGCGGACCGCTACGCCCCGGCCGACAACGACATCGCCGCCCACGGCGTGAGCGAGGCGAGGCCGCTGGATTTCTGCACGCCCTATGGCTGCTCGAAAGGCGTCGCCGACCAGTATGTGCTGGATTACGCAAAGTCCTACGGCCTGCCGACGGCGGCGCTCCGCATGAGCTGCATCTACGGGCCGCGCCAGTTCGGCACCGAGGACCAGGGCTGGGTGGCCCATTTCATGATACGGGCGCTGCGCGGCGAAGGATTGACCATCTACGGCGACGGCAAGCAGGTGCGCGACATCCTGCATGTGGCCGACGCGGTCGCCGCCTACCGGGCCCTCCTGGCGAATATCGAGACGGTGCGGGGCCGGGCCTTCAATCTCGGCGGCGGTCCCGACAATGCCGTCAGCCTGAAGATGGTGCTGGCGACGATCTCCGACCTTGTCGACGGTGATCCGGGCATCCGCTACAGCCGGACGCGGCAGGGCGACCAGACCTATTTCGTCGCGGACACCCGCTCGCTGAGCGAAGCGGTTGGCTGGCAGGCGAGGATCGGCTGGCAGGAGGGCCTCAAGGATCTTCACGCCTGGCTGAGCAGCGCCGAAGGTCCGCTGGAGATGGCGCCGCAGGCGGCATCGCAGCCCTCGCCCGCGTCCATTGCCCTGCAGAAGCGGAGGCAGTCGGCGTGAGCCTGGCCAGGACGGGTCGGCCGCGCCACGTGCTGATGACGACGGACGCCGTCGGCGGTGTCTGGCGTTATTCGGCAGACCTTGCAGCCGTGCTGAATGCCGAGGGCATTCGCGTCCTCCTCGTGAACATCGGCCCCGAGCCGTCGCATGGCCAACGGCAAGAAGTCGCCGCCCTGCCGCAGACCCGTCTCGTCGTCCTCGATGAACCGCTCGACTGGATGGCGAAGGAGGCCGGTGACCTCGCCGGCCTCCCGGACCGCCTGAGCCGCCTAGCCGAAACGGAAGCGGTCGACCTTCTCCACCTGAACCTTCCCAGCCAGGCCTGCGGCCTGCGGACCGATCTTCCGGTCGTCGTCGTGTCCCATTCCTGCGTTGCCACATGGTGGCACGCGATGCGGCGGGAGCCGCTTCCGGACGACTGGCGCTGGCAGTTCGAACTGAACCGCCGGGGGCTCGAGCGCGCCGACATGGTGCTCGCGCCGACGCACGCGCAGGCCGACGCCCTGATGCAGGTCTACGGGACGCTGGAGAAGCCCGGCATCGTTCCCAATGCAGTCGCCAGCCCGAGCGCCGGATCGTTGCCGCCGGAAGCGCGGGAGCCTTTCGTCCTCGCGGCCGCGCGCTGGTGGGACGAGGGCAAGAACGCCGCCACACTCGACGGGGTAGCTCAGCAAATCTCCTGGCCCCTGCGCGCCGCCGGCGCCTGCGAGGGCGGCAACGGCCAGCGCTTCGCCTTTTCGCATGCCGAGACCTTGGGATCGCAGCCCAGCGCCGCGATGCGGCGACTGATGGCGCGGGCCGCGATCTTCGTCTCCCCTTCGCTGTACGAGCCCTTCGGCCTCGCGGCGCTCGAAGCGGCGGAGTCGGGCGCGGCGCTGGTGATGGCCGACATCCCCACCTATCGCGAACTCTGGCAGGGAGCCGCCCTGTTCGCGGATCCGCGCGACCCGGCGGCATTCGCCGGTGCGGTGGAAGAGCTGATCGCCGACGCCGGACGCCGCGACGCTCTGGCTCGTGCGGCACGCGAGCGCGCCGGTCACTTCACGCCGAGGCAGCAGATGAAGGCGCTCCTGGCCGCCTACCGCTCCGTCGCGGCCACGCGCGCCTCTGCCGAACCGATGCATGCGAGCTGAACGATGCGCTTCGTCTTCTACACGCACTCCCTCGTGTCCGACTGGAACCACGGCAACGCGCATTTCCTGCGCGGCATCATGCGCGATCTCGTGGCGAGAGGGCACGACGCGCAGGCGCTCGAGCCGGAAGACGGCTGGAGCCGCAGCAATCTCGCCGAGCAGCAGGGCGCCGCCAATGTCCAGCGCTTCGTACACGACTTCCCTGAACTGGTCAGCCGGACATACGGGCCGGAATTCGATCATGCCGCCGCGCTGGCCGACGCGGACGTCGTGGTGGTCCACGAATGGACCGATCCGGCACTGGTCGCCCGGATCGGCCGCCTGCGCCGTGACGGCGGGCGCTTCACGCTGCTCTTCCACGACACCCATCACCGCGCGGTCTCCGACGAGGATTCGATCGCGGGTCTGGCGCTGGAGGACTACGACGCGGTGCTCGCCTTCGGCGAGACTCTGCGGCGCCGCTACGAGGCCGATGGCTGGGGCCGCCGCGTCTTCACCTGGCACGAGGCGGCGGACGATCGCCTGTTCAGGCCGCTGGCCCGCGACAAGACGGGCGACCTGGTCTGGATCGGCAACTGGGGCGACGGCGAGCGGACGAGGGAGATCGGCGAGTTCCTGATCGAGCCGGCGCGCACGCTCGAACTTTCCGGCGTCGTCCATGGCGTTCGCTATCCGCCCGAGGGCATCGAGGCGCTCGAGCACGCCGGGCTCGATTATCGCGGCTGGATCGCCAATACCGACGTGCCGGAGGCGTTCGCCCGCCATCGTTTCACCATGCACATTCCGCGGCGGCCCTACGTCGAGGCGTTGCCGGGCATTCCGACAATCCGGGTGTTCGAGGCGCTCGCCTGCGGCATTCCGCTGATCTCTGCGCCTTGGCGCGACGAGGAGAACCTCTTCCGCGCCGGCACCGACTATCTGGTGGCTGCGGCCGGCGGCGAGATGAAGGCGCGCATACGCGATCTTCTGAGCGATCCGGACCTTGCCGCCTCGCTGGCTGCTTCCGGTCTCGAGACGATCCGCGCCCGCCACACCTGCCGGCACCGGGTGGACGAACTCCAGGCGATCCTCTCCGGCCTCGGCGGAACGCAAGACATGGCGAAGGAGGCGCTGCGATGAAGATCGCTTTCTACGGCTCGAGCATCCTTTCCTCATACTGGAACGGAGCCGCCACCTATTATCGCGGTCTTCTGCGCGCGCTGGCGGCGCACGGCCACGACATCACCTTCTACGAGCCGGACGCCTACGGGCGGCAGGAGAACCGCGACATCGAGCCGCCGGAATGGTGCAAGGTCGTCGTCTATGCCGCGACTCCGGAGGCCGCAGGCGCCGCGGCGTCCGAAGCGGCACGGGCCGACGTGGTGGTGAAGGCGAGCGGCGTCGGCTACGAGGACGACCGGCTGCTGGCGGCGGTGCTGGACGCTGCGCGACCCGGGGCAGTGAAGATCTTCTGGGACGTGGACGCGCCGGCGACCCTCGCCGAGTTGCGCGCCGATGCGACCCACCCCAGCCATGCAGCGCTCGCCCAGCTCGACGTGGTCCTGACCTATGGCGGCGGCGATCCGGTGGTCGACGCCTATCGCGGCCTCGGCGCCGCCGAATGCGTGCCGATCTACAACGCGCTCGATCCGTCGACGCATCATCCGGTTCCGCCGGATGAACGCTTCGCCGCGGCTCTCGGGTTCCTCGGCAACCGCCTGCCCGACCGAGAGACGAGGGTCGAGCAGTTCTTTCTCGAGCCGGCGGCGCGCCTGCCGCAGGCGACGTTCCTCCTCGGCGGCTCGGGCTGGGGCGACAGGGAACTGCCGGCCAATGTGCGCAACGTGGGCCATGTCGGGACACGCGACCACAACGCCTTCAACGTCACGCCCAAGGCGGTGCTCAACATCAACCGCGCCTCGATGGCCGAGACCGGCTTCTCGCCGCCGACGCGCGTCTTCGAGGCGGCCGGCGCAGGCGCCTGCCTGATCACCGACGAATGGCCCGGCATCGACCTCTTCCTGAAGCCGGGGGAAGAAGTGCTGGTCGCCCGCGATGGCCGTGACGTCGTCGACCTGATGGCCGAGCTGGACGAGGGGCGCGCCACCCGGATCGGTCGCGCCGCGCTGGAGCGCGTCCTGAAGGACCACACCTACGAGCAGCGTGCGATCCTCGTGGACGCGCTGCTGCACCGACATGAGGCGAAGCGTCGTGAGGGAGCGAGCGCATGAGCTCTCGTTACGACATCGTGGTGGTCGGCCTCACCCTCTCCTCTTCCTGGGGCAACGGCCACGCGACGACGTTCCGCTCGCTCCTGAAGGGCCTCGACGCGCTCGGCCGGCGTGTCCTCTTCCTGGAGCGTCAAAAGCCTTGGTACGCCGCCCATCGCGACCTTCCCGACCCGGATTTCTGCACGCTGGCGTTCTATGACGAGGTGGAGGATCTGGCCGCCCGCTTCGGCGACGATCTCGCCGGTGCGGGCGCCGTTCTGGTCGGCTCGTACGTGCCGGACGGGGTGGAGGTCATCGACCGGCTCTTCCGCATCGCGCCGCGCCGCGTCAGTTTCTACGACATCGACACGCCGGTGACGCTGGCCAGGCTGGAGCGGGGCGAGGAGGAGTATCTCTCCGCCTCCCAGATCCCCCAGTTCCACACCTATTTCTCCTTCACCGGCGGGCCGACGCTGACGCGTCTGGAAGAACAGTTCGGCGCGGCCCGCGCCGCCGCCCTCTACTGCTCGGTCGAGCCGGAGCGCTACCGCCACACCGGAGCGGCCGCACGCTGGGATCTCGGATATCTCGGCACGTACAGCGCCGACCGCCAGCCGACACTCGAACGGCTGCTTCTCGAGCCGGCACGGCGGCTTCCCGAGAAGCGCTTCGTCGTGGCTGGCCCGCAATACCCGTCGGACATCGACTGGCCCGACAACGTCGAGCGCATCGATCATCTGCCGCCGGCGGAGCATGCGGACTTCTATTCGCGCCAGCGCTTCACCCTGAATGTCACCCGCGCCGACATGATCGCGGCCGGCTGGTCGCCGAGCGTACGCCTGTTCGAGGCGGCTTCTGTGGGAACCCCTATCGTCAGTGACCATTGGAAAGGTCTGGACGAGCTTCTGCCGGAGGGCGAGGCGATCGTGATCGCCCGCGATCCGGGCGACGTCGTCGCCCTCTTGGCCGACGCCGATGAGGAGCGGCATCGCGGGCTGGCACAGGCGGCCCGGCAGATCGTCATGGAGAAGCACACGGGGACGGCACGTGCCATGGAACTGCTCGCCGCCCTGGAAGGACCAGCATTCGCCTCGCTCTCTTCAACGAGAGCGGGCGCGGCATGAAGGAGGCGGAAATGGACGGTAGCGGCATCGCTGCGCCACGGACGGACCGGCGCCCGACGCCCGGCGGACAGCCCTACGGATCGTCGGCCGGCGACCTAAAGCGCATTCTGGTGACGGGTGGCGCAGGATTTCTCGGCTCGCATCTGTGCGAACTCCTGCTCCGCCGCGGGCACCGCGTCACCTGTGTCGACAATCTCCAGACCGGTTCGACCGCCAACCTTGCGAGCTTCGGCGCCAGCAACCGATTCAACTTCATCGAACAGGACATCTGCGAGCCGCTGCCGGGATCGCTGGAAGTCGACGAGATCTATAACCTGGCCTGCGCGGCCTCGCCCCCGCGTTACCAGGCGGACCCGGTCCACACGATGATGACATGCGTGGTCGGCACCAACAACCTGCTCGCCTTTGCCGAGCAATGCGGCGCACGCCTCGTCCATGCCTCCACCAGCGAAGTGTACGGCGATCCGCTCCAGCACCCGCAGAGCGAAGCCTACTGGGGAAACGTCAATCCGACCGGTCCGCGTGCCTGTTACGACGAGGGCAAGCGGGCCGCCGAGACGCTGACCTTCGATTATCTGCGTGCGGGAAGGGTCGATGCCCGCGTGGTGCGCATCTTCAACACCTACGGCCCGCGAATGCAGCCCGATGACGGGCGCATCGTCTCGAACCTCATCTGCCAGGCCTTGGCCGGGGAGCCGCTGACGCTCTACGGCACGGGGGAGCAGACGCGCTCCTTCTGCTATGTCAGCGACCTCATCGCCGGCATCGTCGCACTGATGGAGGTCGATCCCAACCCGATGCAGCCGGTGAATCTCGGCAATCCCGGCGAGTTCACCATTCGGGAGCTGGCCGACCTCGTCATCCGGCTTACCGGTTCCCGATCCTCCATCGTTCATCGCCCCCTGCCGCAGGACGACCCGCAGCGTCGTCGGCCCGACATCGCGCTGGCGGAGGCGCTGCTGGGATGGAAACCGCGGATC
>DASYHY010000058.1:0-3985 GCA_036252795.1 Aurantimonas sp.
GCGGACCCGCAGAGCGCCCTCAACCGGATGGCCGAGGATACGCCCGCGGCTCTCCTGCGCAAGCAGCAGTACCGCACGCTGGTCGAACGCTTCAATTTCGATGCGCAGGGTAATTTGCCGGACGGCGAGAGCGCGCAGACACTGGCAGCTCTCAAGACGACGATCGAAGGGTATTTCGGCAACTACCAGAACCAGACGGCGAGCAGTGACCGTACCGCGACCAGCCTGTTCAAGGTCGCCGTCGCCTCCGTCACCACCGCCGCGCAGTTCGTCTCCAGCAGCGCGGTCTACAATTACGCGCTGAAGGCCTTCGACCTCGACCCGACGCAGGAAAGCCGCTCCACGATCATGCGGGTCCTGCGCAGCGACCCGTCGGATCCGAAGTCCTTCGTCAACACGCTGAAGGACGAGCGCTACGTGCGGCTCGCCGCGGCTTTCAACTTCGACGACAGCGGCAAGGTCGCCGCACCGCGCCAAGTCCAGACCGCGGCCAACCAGACGGACACGGCCAATCGCTACGCGGAGCGGCTCGGTGCCGATCCCAAGCCCGCGGCGGTCGAAAAGGCCAAGGCGGAGACGGAGGCTTACCGGGCGGCGCTGGCGACGGTCGTCTCGGTGGCGGATTTCGTCTCCAACAAGACCATCACCGACTATGCGCTCAAGGTTTACGGTCTCGAGGCGGAGAAGCTGGCGCCGAAGGACCTCGTCGCCATTCTCACCAGCGACCTTTCCGATCCGAAGAGCTTCGTCAACGCCTCCGGCGACAAGCGCATGATCGAGTTCGCCGCCGCCTACGCCTTCACCACCGACGGCCGGGTCGACCGCGACCGGCAGGACGTGCAGACGGCGAAGAACTTCCTGTCGACCCAGGATTTCTTCCTCCGGCAGTCCATGGAGGAGGAGGCGGGAGGGGACAACGAGGCGGTCCGGCTGGCGCTCTACTTCAGGCGCATGGGACCGGAGCTCAACTCGTTCTACGACATCCTCGCCGATCCGGCGCTGCTCAATGTCGTCCAGATCGCGGTCGGCCTGCCGGCGGAATCCGGCCAGAGCAACATCGACGTCCAGAAACGCACGCTCGAGAAGAAGCTCGACCTCGAGTCCTTCAAGGACCCGAAGCAGCTGGAACGCTTCATCAGCCGCTTCATCGCGCTGTACGACGCGCAGAGCGGCTCGTCGGCGGCGACGTCGCCGGCACTGATGATCCTCGGCGGTGGCGGGATCCTGTAGCCGCGCGAAAGGCCGCATTCCGCAAGGAACGCGGCCTCTGGCTGTCTTCTTGACGCGTACCCGCCGTGTATCGGACGGAACGCACGGCGCCTGTGTCGCCAGCGAACGAGCCGCCGCCGCGCCTGGGCCGTTCGTCAGCCCATGTACTGCCCGCCATTGGCCGACAGGGTCGACCCGGTGATGAAGCCGGCATCGTCGGAGGCCAGGAACACGACGCAGCGGGCGATCTCCTCCGGCTCGCCGAGGCGCCCCACCGGAATCTGCGGCAGGATGTGCTTCTGCATGACGTCGTCGGAGATCGTGGCCATCATGTCGGTGTTGATATAACCGGGGCAGACGGCGTTCACGGTGATCCCCTTCTTCGCCCCCTCCTGCGCGAGGGCCTTGGTGAATCCGACGTCGCCGGCCTTGGCGGCGGCGTAGTTGACCTGGCCCGCCTGTCCCTTCTGGCCGTTGATCGAGGAGATGTTGACGATGCGGCCGAAGGCGCGGGTGCGCATGCCTTCCCAGACGTGGCGGGACATGTTGAAGAGCCCGTTGAGGTTCGTGCCGATGACCGCCTGCCACTGCTCCGGCGTCATCTTGTGGAACATCGCGTCCCGGGTGATGCCGGCATTGTTGACCAGGATCTCCACCGGACCGAGATCCGCCTCGACCCGGGCGATGCCCTCGGCGCAGGCCTCGAAGGACGAGACGTCCCACTTGTAGACCGCGATGCCGCTTTTCGCCTTGAAGGCGTTCGCCTTCTCGTCGTTGCCGGCATAGGTCGCGGCGACCTTGTGCCCGGCATCGCGCAACGCCGTCGATATCGCCGCGCCGATGCCGCGCGTGCCGCCCGTTACGATGGCCACTCTGCCCATATGGTCGTCCTCCCGCTTTTCTTTTGTGATTTGCCGTCCGCGGGGCAGCCTCCCGTGCCTGCCCCGCGTTTCTCCGCCCTGCTTCAGCCGCGCTCGAAGCACATGGCGACGCCCATGCCGCCGCCGATGCAGAGGGTGGCCAGACCCTTCTTCGCATCGCGGCGGATCATCTCGTGGATGAGCGTGTTGAGGATGCGGTTGCCCGAGGCGCCGACAGGATGGCCGATGGCGATCGCCCCGCCATTGACGTTGACGATGTCGGGATTCCAGCCGAGGTCCTTGTTCACCGCGCAGGCCTGTGCGGCGAATGCCTCGTTGGCCTCGACGAGGTCGAGATCGTCCACCGACCAGCCGGCCTTCTCCAGGGCCTTGCGCGAGGCGGGGATCGGCCCGGTGCCCATGATCGCCGGGTCGACGCCGGCGGTCGCCCAGGAGACGATGCGCACCAGCGGCGTCAGCCCCCGGCGCTCGGCCTCGGCTTCGCTCATCAGGACGGTGACGGCGGCGCCGTCGTTGATGCCGGACGCATTGGCCGCGGTGACCGATCCCTCCTTGTCGAAGGCGGGGCGCAGCTTCTGGACCTTGTCCAGCGTCGTGCCGTGCTTGATGTACTCGTCGTTCTCGACGACCGTATCGCCCTTGCGGCCCTTGACGGTGAAGGGAACGATCTCGTCCCGGAAGCGGCCCGCCTTCTGGGCTTCCTCCGCCTTGTTCTGCGATTTCACCGCGAACTCGTCCTGCATGTCGCGGGTGATCTGCCACTGCCGCGAGACGTTCTCGGCGGTGTTGCCCATGTGATAGCCGTTGAAGGCGTCGATCAGCCCGTCCTTCAGCATCGTGTCGACCAGCTTGAGGTCGCCCATCTTCTGGCCACCGCGCAGATGCGCCGCGTGCGGAGCCATGGACATCGACTCCTGCCCGCCGGCAACGATGATCTTCGCGTCGCCCATGGCGATCTGCTGCATGCCGATTGCCACCGTGCGAAGGCCCGAGCCGCAGAGCTGGTTGAGGCCCCAGGCCGTCGTCTCCTGCGGGCAGCCGGCCGCCATGGCCGCCTGGCGCGCCGGGTTCTGGCCTTCGCCGGCAGTGAGGATCTGGCCCATGATCACCTCGTCCACGTCGGCCGCGTCGACGCCGGCGCGCTGCAGCGCCTCCTTGATGGCCGCGGCGCCGAGTTCGTGGGCCGGAACACTGGCGAAGGCGCCGTTGAAGGCGCCCACCGGCGTACGGGCCGCCCCGACGATGACGACCGATTGTCCGTTGCTCATTGGGATATTCCCTTCTTCGCGTCTGCGACGTTTCACTGCCTGAACGATAAGGCCTCCGGCATCCCGGGGGCAAGCTGCTGCTGATCGGATGCGCCGCGGCAGCATGCCGGTCCCGCTGCCCGGGCCCGTCATCGGATCATCACGTCAAGCGGAAGGCCGCAGCAGCAGCGCACAGGGAAAGGTTTGGATTGCGGCGGGATTTGTGCCTATCATTTATGCGGCGCAGCGACGCAACTGCACACAACGCAGCGTGCGGGCGTTCAGAAGCGGCTCAAGGGGTGATGAATGGCCAAGAATTCCGACGTGACGGTCATCAAGAAATACGCCAACCGCCGTCTCTACAACACGGGGACCAGCACCTACGTCACGCTGGAAAACCTTGCGAGCATGGTCAAGAGCAACGAGGAATTCGTCGTCCAGGATGCCAAGACCGGCGAGGATATCACGCATGCGGTGCTCACCCAGATCATCTTCGAGCAGGAGAACAAGGGCGGGCAGAACCTCATGCCGATCGCCTTCCTGCGGCAGCTGATCCGCTTCTACGGCGACCAGATGCAGATGGTGATTCCCGGCTATCTCGAGCAGACGATGAGCGCCTTCTCCCGCGAGCAGGAAGGCTTTCGCGAG
>DASYHY010000059.1:0-8138 GCA_036252795.1 Aurantimonas sp.
GCAGTGGCGGCTCTGGCGCTCGGTGTGACCGCAGGCCCGGCACTGGCGGCCCAGTGCGGCAACACGGCCGCGGGCTTCAACGAGTGGAAGCAGCAATTCGCCGCCGAAGCGCAGCGCGCCGGCATCTCGCAGGGGACGATCCAGTCCGCGCTCATGCCGACGCAGTACTCGACCAAGGTCGTCAGCCTCGACCGCAACCAGCATTCGATGAACATCTCGCTGGACGAGTTCATGCAGCGCCGTGCGCCGGCGTCCTTCGTCGCCAAGGGCAAGCGCATCATCCAGCAGAACGCCCGGCTGCTCCAGAACGTCGAGCAGCGCTACGGCGTGCCGAAGGAAGTGCTGGTGGCGATCTGGGGCATGGAGACCGGCTTCGGCGCCAATTCCGGCAACATGAACATCTTCTCCTCGCTCGCGACCCTCTCCTATGACTGCCGCCGCTCGGCCTTCTTCACCGAGGAACTGCTGGCGGCGCTGATGATCGTCGAGCGCGGCGACATGCAGCCGAGTGCCATGCGCGGCGCCTGGGCCGGCGAGATCGGCCAGACCCAGTTCCTCGCCAAGAACTATTTGCGCTTCGCCGTGGACGGCGACGGCAACGGCCGGCGCGACCTGATCAACTCGGTCCCGGACGTGCTGCACTCCACCGCCAATTTCCTGCGCCAGCACGGCTGGCAGCCGGGCGCCGGCTACCAGGAAGGTCAGCCGAACTTTGCCCGCCTGCGCGACTGGAACCGCGCCGGCGTCTACCAGAAGGCGCTGGCGCTGTTCGCCAGCAAGCTCGCCAGCTGACCACGCCACCGGCCCTCGGGCCAGTGCCATCGAACGACGCCCCGGTCATCGGCCGGGGCGTCTGCGTTTGAGGCCTCGCGTCTTGTGCCGTCTCAGGCGGCGTCGAGTTCCGGATAATGCCGGAATATCCCGTCCTCGTTGAACGCCATGCGCCGCTCGCTCTTCAGATAGGCGGCGACGGTCGGATGGGCTGCGACGCGCTCGCGCAGCGCCGCCACGCGCCGGTGGTCCGCCATCAGCGTCGCCATCCGCCTGGGGAATGCATAGGCCAGCCCCTCGACCGTCTGGAACAGGCCGAGATCGGCATAGCTGAGCCGGTCCCCCACAAGATAGGCGTCGCCGCTCGGGTTGTTCTCCAGGAGCCGCTCGTACCAGCCGAGGAACTTCGGCATGCGTTCCTCGCGAAAGCCCTCGGCCCGTCGCTCGGCTTCCGGCTTCTGGTCCTCGTAATAGAGGCCGACCCCCAGCGGATGGTGGACATCGTGCGCCTCGGCGACGAGATCGGAGGTGGTCAGCGCGATCGTCCGGGCGAAATGGCGCTCCGGCTCGGTCAGCGGCGCCAGGCCGTGGCGCTCGCCGACATAGGCGGCGATCTCCGCCGCCTGGGCGATGGCGATGTCACCGTCAACGAGGAACGGCGGCGCGAAGGGGATGAACGCGCCGCGTTCGCCCTTCATGAACGCCGTCATGGCCGCCATGCCGCCACCCGCGGCCTCCGGCAGCCTCGCGACGTCGCGATAGGAGACTTCGGCTGCCTCCAGGACGAGGCGGGGAAATTCTCCCCGTCCCGGTAACATCGGCCAGTAATAGAGATCGTAGGCCATCGAAGCTCTCCGCTGTTCGTGCTGCGGCTTGAGGTGGAGAGGCTGGGCCAGGCGTCAATCCGGCGTCGCAACGCGGCAAGTCACCAGCAACGCCGGCAGCCGCCGCGAAGGCGCGCCGCTACCGTCCCGTCGGCACTCTTGTTGCCGGGCTGCCGAGGCCTGGAGGAGTGCGGAGCCCGCCGCTCAGGCGGCGAGCATGTCCGGCTCCGGCTGCTTGGCGCCGGTCATCAGCGCGACGGCGTCGTTCATCGTCGCGTTCTTCGGGTCGATCACGCACAGCCGCCGGCCCAGACGGTGGATGTGGATGCGGTCGGCGACCTCGAAGACATGCGGCATGTTGTGCGAGATCAACACGATCGGCATGCCGCGCGAGCGCACGTCCTGGATCAGGTCGAGCACCTTGCGCGATTCCTTCACCCCGAGCGCGGCGGTGGGCTCGTCCATGATGACCACCTTGGAGCCGAAGGCGGCGGCTCTCGCGACGGCGACGCCCTGGCGCTGGCCGCCTGACAGCGTCTCCACCGCCTGGCCGATGTTCTGGATGGTCATCAGCCCGAGCTCGGTGAGCTTTTCACGAGCGATTCGCTCCATCGCCGGGCGGTCGAGCATCTTCAGATAGTTGCCGAGAAAGCCCGGCTTACGGATCTCGCGTCCGAGAAACATGTTGTCGGCGATCGACAGCGCCGGGGACAGCGCGAGGTTCTGGTAGACGGTCTCGATGCCGGCGTCGCGCGCCTGCATCGGGGAGGTGAAGCGCACCGCCTTGCCGTTCAGCCGGATCTCGCCCTCGTCGATCGTGATCGCGCCGGACAGCGCCTTGATCAGCGACGACTTGCCGGCGCCGTTGTCGCCGATGACCGCCAGGATCTCGCCGGCGTAGAGATCGAAATCGGCATGGTCGAGGGCGGTTACGCGGCCGTAGTTCTTGACGATGCCGCGGGCGGAAAGAACCGGAGGCTGAACGATCATGCGGACACCTTCCTGATCCACTGGTCGATGGCGACGGCGAGGATGATCAGCCAGCCCGTCGCGAAGACCTGCCAGAGCACGTCGACGCCGGCGAGTCTCAGGCCGGAGTTGAACACGCCGACGATCAGCGCGCCGATCATCGGGCCGAGGATCGAGCCCCGCCCGCCGAACAGCGAGATGCCGCCGATCACCACGGCGGTGATCGATTCCAGATTGGCTTCGAAGAACGAGGTGGGGCTCACCGAGCCGACCCGGCCGATCGAGGCCCAGGCGGCGATGGCGGCGATGAAGCCGGCCAGCACGTAGACCGAGACCAGCGTGCGGTCGGTGCGGATGCCGGCGAGTTCCGCCGCCTCCTTGTCGTCGCCGATGGCGTAGACATGGCGGCCCCAGGCGGTGCGGTTGAGCATGTACCAGAGCACGCCGAAGATCACGACCATCAGGACGACGCCCCAGGTCAGGACGGCGCCACCGAGGTTGAAGCGCTCGCCGAACAGCTTCAGCAGCGGGGCCTCGGCGTCCAGCGTCTGGCTGCGGATCGTCTCGCGGTTGGACAGGTAGTAGTTCAGCGCCAGGAAGACGTTCCAGGTGCCGAGCGTTGTGATGAAAGGCGGCAGCCGCACCTTCGTCACCAGCACCCCGTTCAGGAAGCCGGTGAGCGCACCGACGACGAGGCCGACGGCGATGGCCAGCGGGACGGGCAGGCCGACATCGACGCTGAGCCGCCCCATGATCACCGAGACCATGACCATGACCGCGGCGATGGACAGGTCGATGCCCGCGGTGAGGATGACGAGGCTCTGCGCCGCCGCCAGGATACCGACGATCGCCACCTGCTGCATGATCAGCGACAGGTTGAAGGCGGAGAAGAAATTGTTCGACACCATGCCGAACACCGCCACCGAGAGCAGCAGCACGATGATCGGCACCATGGTCGGCGCGCCGTGCAGGAAGTGCTGCGCGGCGTCCAGAGGGCCGCGTGTGCGATGGAACGCGGCGACCGCGCCGTCGCTGCCGTCGAGCGCGACCTCGTAATCGGCGCGCGGCTTTTTGCTCTCGCTCATGGCGTCAGGCTCCGCAGGTTCCGGCCGTCGGCGGGCACGCCGGCGGGTGCATCAGGAAGGAGCGGCCCCCTCAGGGGAGCCGCTCGTCGCGAAGCCTCAGCCCCAGCAGCGGTCGGTCCCTTCCTCGACGCTGATCGAGGCCACGCCGTCGACCGGCTCGTCGGTGACGAGATTGACGCCGGTATCGAAGAAGTCCAGCCCTTCCGTCGGCTGCGGCACGGTGCCGTCCTTGGCGAAGGCGGCGATCGCCTCGATCCCCTTGGCCGCCATGTCCAGCGGATATTGCTGCGAGGTGGCGCCGATGACGCCTTCCTCGACGTTCTTCACCCCGGGGCAGCCGCCGTCGACCGAGACGATCAGCACGTCGTTCTCCTTGCCGAAGGAGCGAAGCGCCTCGTAGGCGCCCGCGGCCGCCGGCTCGTTGATCGTGTAGACGACGTTGATGTCCGGATCCTGCTGGAGAAGGTTCTCCATCGCCGTCCGCCCGCCTTCCTCGTTGCCGGAGGTGACGTCGTGGCCGACGATGCGCGGATCCTCCTCGTCGCCGATCCGGTTCGGATCCTTGATGTCGATGCCGAAGCCCTGCAGGAAGCCCTGGTCGCGCAGCACGTCGACGGAAGGGGCGGAAGGCGACAGGTCGAGCAGCGCGATCTTGGCGTTCTCCGCCTCGTCGCCGAGCTTGCCCTTGGCCCACTGGCCGATCAGCTCGCCCGCCTTGAAATTGTCGGTGGCGAACGTCGCGTCGGCCGCGTCGATCGGCTCCAGCGGCGTGTCGAGCGCAATGACCAGGAGCCCGTTGTCGCGAGCCTGCTGCGTGACGTCGGTGATCGCCTTGGTGTCCGACGCGGTGATCAGGATGCCCTTGGCGCCGGAAGCTATGCAGCTTTCCACCGCCTGCACCTGCGTCTCGTGATCGCCGTCGATCTTGCCGGCATAGGTGGAGAGCTGGACGCCGAGCTCCTCGGCCTTGGCTGTCGCGCCTTCCTTCATTTTGACGAAGAACGGGTTGATGTCGGTCTTGGTGATCAGGCAGGCGCTCACCGGCTCGTCCTGGGCGAGGGCGGGCGAAGCGACTGTGGCGACCGCGACGGCGGTCGAGGCAAAGAGCGTGCGGAACCTCACGGAACATCCTCCCGAATGATGGTGGCTCGGCGCGGGAATTGGCCGGGCGGCGATGCCGGGCTGCCTCCTCGCAGCCCGATCCCCCTGACGAAACACCCGCTGCGTCCGCTTGTCAACGAAGATAAATCACAAGGATTTATTTATTGACCGACCGGCGCGGCGGTGACAGGCTGGCGGCCGAAGCGGATGCCGCGACCCGTTCCCGCCGAGGAGCGGCCGGCGGCAGATGCGCTCGGGAGAGATGTCGATGCAGGCAAGCGAGGCGCTGCCGCAGGGTCCGGGCCGCGAGCGCGAGGGGCGCATGCGCGGCTCCAATCAGGCCGGCCTGCGAGCCCACAACGAACGCGCGGTGCTCACCCTGATCCGCCGGCACGGCGAGATCGCCCGCGCCGACATTGCCCGTCGCTCCGGCCTGTCGCCCCAGACGGCGTCCGTCATCATGCGCGTCCTGGAGGCCGAGGCGCTGGTGCTGCGGGAGATGCCGCGCCGCGGCCGGGTCGGCCAGCCCTCGGTGCCCATGCGGCTCAATCCGGACGGGGCGTTCTCGTTGGGGCTGAAGATCGGCAGGCGAACCGTCGAGCTGGTGCTGATGGATTTCGTCGGGGCGGTGCGGGAGCGACGGCGGCTCGCCTATGCTTATCCGCGCCTCGCCGAGATCCTCGCCTTCGTGCGCCAGGCCGAGGCCGAGGTGACCGGCACGCTGGCGCCGCCGCTGGCGGAGCGTCTCGTCGGGCTGGGCGTGGCGATCCCCTTCGACCTCTGGTCGTGGCCGGACGCGGTCGGCGCGCCGCCGGCGGCGATGGACGAATGGCGCACGGCCGACATCGTGGCCGAACTGGCCGGCGTGACGGGACTGCCGGTGCACATGGCGAACGACGCGACCGCCGCCTGCGCCGCCGAAAACGTCTTCGGCACGACCCGCTCGACCGACTATGTCTATCTCTTCGTCGGCGCCTTCGTCGGCGGTGGCATCGTCATAGACGGCGACCTCGTCACCGGGCGCACCGGCAATGCCGCAGCCCTCGGCTCCATGCCTGTCCCCGACGGGGCGGGCGGCTTCGGCCAGCTCATCGGTTTCGCCTCGATCCACGTGCTGGAGAAGATGATCGCGGCCGAAGGCGGCGACAAGCTGGCGATCTGGCGCGACGCGGAAGCCTGGGACCGGCTCGGCCCGGTGCTGGACCGCTGGCTGGCCGGCGCGGCGCGGGCGCTGGCTCATGCGCTGGTCGCCGCCAGCGCCGTCTACGACTTCGAGTGTGCGGTCATTGACGGCGGCTTTCCGCCGGCCGTCCGCGCCCGACTGGTCGCGGCGACGGCCGCTGAGATGGCGCTGCTGGAGCGCCAGGGCCTGTCGCCGCTCGACATTCGCGAAGGCACGATCGGCGCCGGGGCGCGCGAGATCGGGGCGGCCAGCCTGCCGCTCTTCGCGCGTTTCCTGCTCGACCACCGGGTGCTCTACGCCGACGGCGGAACCTGAAGCAGCGGCGTCGGATCGCTCAGCGCTTCCGGCGACGGCCCGCGGGGCTCGCGGCGCGCGGATTGGCGACCGGCGTGTTCTCCCGGTTCTCGTCCCTGAGCTTGCGCCAGCGGGCGAGGCGGTCGGGATCGAGCCTGCCGTCGGCGGCGGCCGCCAAGACGGCGCAGCCGGGCTCGTGATTGTGGGTGCAGTCGCGGAACCGGCAGTGCGGAGCGAGCTCGGTGATCTCGGCGAAGAGCGTGTCGATGCCGCTTTCGGAATCGCTGAGATGCAGCGTGCGCATCCCCGGCGAGTCGATCACCCAGCCGCCCGCCGCGATGGCGTGCAGCGACCGGGACGTCGTGGTGTGTCGGCCCTTGGCATCGTGCTCACGGATCGCGCCGGTCTCCTGCGGACGCACCTGGCCGGGGCCGGCCAGCGTGTTGAGCAGCGTCGACTTGCCGACGCCGGAAGAGCCGATCAGCGCCACGGTCCGCCCGGAGCCGCACCACGGCGCCAACGCCTCTGCGGCCTCCGGACTGCGGGCGTTCAGCGTCAAGACGACGAGGCCCCGCTGCAGGCTCGCCGCCTGGCGCACGAATTCGTCGGCATCGTCCACCGTATCGGCCTTCGTCAGCACCATGACGGGCTCCGTCCCGGCCTCGTTCGCCAGCGCCAGATAACGCTCCAGCCGGGCGGGATTGAAGTCGGCGTTGCAGGAGGTGACAATGAACAGCGTGTCGACATTGGCGCCGGTCAGCTGCGGCACCGGGCTGCCCTCGAGGCGTCGGGAGATCAGCGTGCGGCGCTCGAGCCGCCGGTGCAGCAGATGGGTTTCGGCATCCGCAAGCACCCAGTCGCCGACCGCGAAGCCGGCAGTGCTGGCGCGAGCCGGCAGCGACAGCCGGATCTGGCCGCTCTCGCTCGTCGCGGTCAGCCGCGTCCGGTGGACGGCGGAAATGCGGGCGCGCAGCAATCCTGCCTCGTCGGGCGCCAGCTGTTCTGAGAAGAAGCCGCTCCAGCCGAGGCCGGCGAGGAAGCCGGGTTGGGCACTGCCGGACTGTCGGTCGGGCGGGGCGAGAGGCGTGGGCGGCAGGTCAGATTCGGGCACGCGGCGGTGGTTTCCCTGCTCCGATGCCGGGCGACGTCGTCCGTCGGCGCGGCGGTGCCTTCTATAGGATCGCGCCGCGAGACCTGGCAAGCGCACCGGCTCCGCCTTCCAACTGCGGCGTCATCGGCACCAGGGGTTGCCGCTGTTCGGCCAGGCGTCGCCGGGTCAGGCAATCTCGGCCGGCTCGGACTGCCTGAACGTCGCCAGCTGCGCCTCCAGTGCGCGGCTGAACGCCGGCCGCGCCTCGCAGCGAGCCTGGTAGGGCGCAAGCACGGGATCGGCGGCGACGAGATCGGTGTGCCGCAGATTGCGCAGCACCGTCGTCATCATCAGGTCGCCGGCGGTGAACCCGTCCTCGAGATAGTCCCGCCCGGCGAGCCGGTCCGCCAGCTGGCCGAGCCGGTTGCGGATCTTTGCCTCCAACTCCGGTCGGCGCAGCCGCGCCCATTCGGCGTCGGCATGGAAAAGGTCGATCGTGCCGAGCTCGTTGATCATCGGCTCGATGCTGTTGAGGGCGGCGAACACCCAGGCCGTGGCACGCGCCCGAGCCTGTGGTTCGCACGGCATCAGGGCGGGCGAGCGCTCCGCGATGTGAAGGACGATGGCGCCGCTCTCGAACAGGCGGATGCCGGGTTCGCGAAACGCCGGCACCTGGCCGAAGGGTTGCTCCTGAAGATAGTCGGCGGGCCGCTCCGTCATCGCGTCGAGCAGGCGCTCGCGATAGGCAAGCCCCACCTCCTCCAGCGCCCAGCGGACGCGCAGATCCCGCACCAGGCCCTGCGCAAAGGGCGGCACCCAGC
>DASYHY010000060.1:0-6264 GCA_036252795.1 Aurantimonas sp.
GGCGGCGGCAATACCGGCCGCAACACCACGATCATCCGCTCGAACTATCTCTACGACGAGTCCGCGGCCCTCTACGACCACGCGGTGACGCTGTGGGAAGGCCTGTCACAGG
The DNA here is from genome assembly GCA_036252795.1 of Aurantimonas sp. Taxonomy (GTDB): domain Bacteria; phylum Pseudomonadota; class Alphaproteobacteria; order Rhizobiales; family Rhizobiaceae; genus Aurantimonas. The sequence continues at coordinate 113 of DASYHY010000060.1, forward strand.
ACCTCAACTACAACGTCATGTTCTCGCCGCGCGGCGTCCTGATGCTGTCGCACAACGAGCACGACCGTCAGAGTGCGCAGCGCCACATCCACGCCAACCGGCTTAACGGCGTCGACAACGAATGGCTGACGCCGGCCGAATGCAAGGCCTACTGCCCGCCGCTCAACATTACCGCCAACACCCGCTATCCGGTGATCGGCGGCGCGCTGCAGCGGCGCGGCGGCACGGCGCGGCATGATGCGGTCGCCTGGGGCTATGCCCGCGCCGCCTCGGCGCGCGGCGTCCACATCATCCAGAACACGCCGGTGACGGGCATCCGCCGCGATGCCAGCGGCGCCGTGGCGGGCGTCGAGACGCCGCGCGGCTTCATCGGCGCGCGCAAGATCGGCGTCGTCGCCGCCGGGCACACGTCCGTGGTCATGGACATGGCGGGCGTCCGGATGCCGATCGAGAGCTTTCCGCTGCAGGCGGTGGTATCCGAACCGGTGAAGCCCTGCTTTCCCTGCGTGGTGATGTCCAACACGGTGCACGCCTATGTCTCGCAGTCGGACAAGGGCGAACTCGTGATTGGCGCCGGGACCGACCAGTACCCGTCCTATTCCCAGATCGGCAGCCTCTCGATCTTCAACCACACGCTGGACGCGATCTCCGAGATGTTCCCGATGTTCCGACGGATGCGCATGCTGCGGACCTGGGGCGGCATCGTCGACGTGACGCCGGACCGCTCGCCGGTCCTGTCGAAGACGCCGGTCAAGGGCCTCTACGTCAATTGCGGCTGGGGCACCGGCGGCTTCAAGGCGACGCCCGGCTCGGGTCACGTCTTCGCCCACACGATCGCCTGCGACGAGCCGCATGCGATCAACGCCGCTTTCAGCCTCGACCGCTTCGAGACCGGCCGCTTCATCGACGAGGCGGCGGCCGCTGCCGTCGCGCACTAGGTGGAACCATGCTGCTGATCCATTGCCCCTATTGCGAGGAGGACCGGCCGGAGCTGGAGTTCCGCCATGCCGGGGAAGCGCATGTCCAGAGGCCGTCGCAGAGCGTTGAACCCGGCCGCGCCGTCGCCGAAGCGCTCTACCTGCGGACCAACACCCGCGGCGTGGTCTTCGAGCGCTGGCGGCACGTGCATGGCTGCGGCCGCTTCTTCAACGCGGCGCGCCACTCCGTCTCCGACGAGTTCCTCGCCTTCTACAAGGCGGGCGAGGCGAAGCCGGAGATCACCGGCGAGGATACCGGTCCCGCTCAGGGACGGGAGATCATCCGATGAAGCGGTTCCGACTGCCGGGCGTCGGCCGGCTGGCCGGCGCAAAGCGCGTCACGTTCAGCTTCGACGGCAACCGCCTCGCTGGCGTGGAAGGCGACACGCTCGCCTCGGCGCTGCTCGCCAACGGCATCCACCTCACCGGACGTTCGTTCAAGTACCATCGGCCGCGCGGCATACTCGGCTCTGGTCCCGAGGAACCCAACGCGCTGGTCGAGATTCGCCGCGACGGCGGCCGGCGGCAGCCGAACATCCGCGCCACGATGCAGCCGCTCTACCAGGGGCTGGAGGCGCACAGCCAGAACCGCTGGCCGTCGCTCGCCTTCGACCTCGGCGCCGTGAACGGCCTGTTTTCGCGCTTCCTGACGGCGGGCTTCTACTACAAGACCTTCATGTGGCCGAAGGGTTTCTGGCACAGGGTCTACGAGCCCTATATCCGCTCGGCCGCCGGCCTTGGGCGGGCGCCGAAGGAGGCCGATCCCGACCGTTACGGCAACCGCTTCGCGCATGTGGACGTGCTGGTCGTCGGCGGCGGACCCGCCGGCCTTGCGGCGGCGCTGGAAGCGGGGGAGGCGGGTGCCGACGTCCTCGTCTGCGACGAGGGCCAGAGCTTCGGCGGCTGGCTGAAGGTCGATAGTTCCGTGCGGATCGACGGCGTTCCGGCCATGGAGTGGGTGGCGAACGCGCTGGCGCGGCTCGAAGCGATGCCGAACGTTAGGGTGATGCCGCGCACGACCGGCTTTGGCTATTACAACCACAACATGGTCGCGCTGGCCGAGCAGGTCACCGAGCATCTGGCGCATCCGGACCCTGCTCTGCCCCGCGAGCGGCTGTGGCAGGTTCGGGCGAAGGCGGTGGTGCTGGCGACCGGTTCGATCGAACGGCCGCTGGTCTTCCCGGACAACGACCGGCCCGGCATCATGCTGGCCGGCGCGGCACGGCTCTATCTCAACCATCACGGGGTGACGCCGGGCCACCGGATCTGCGTCTTCACCGCCCATGACGCCGCCTACGAAGCGGCCTTCGACCTTCGGCGCGCCGGGGTCGACGTGCCGGTGATCGTCGATCTGCGCGAAGAGCCGGGGCCGGGCCTTGCCGCCACGGCGCGTTCCCTCGGCATCGAGGTGTTGGCGGGCTACGGCGTCAGGAGCGTCCGCGGCAAGAGCCGCATCCGCGGCTTCACGGTCGAGGAACTGCGCACCGGCGCCGACAATCGCGGCTTCGACTGCGACGCGCTGCTGATGTCCGGCGGCTTCACCCCCTCGGTGCATCTCTTCTCGCAATCGCGCGGCAAGCTCGTCTTCGACGCGGCGCTTCAGGCCTTCGTGCCGGGCGAGGCGGTTCAGAACTGCATGAACGTCGGCGCGGCAGCCGGGCTGTTCGATCTGGCCGAGGTGATCGACCGGGCGAGCGCAGCCGGTCGGCTTGCCGCGACGGGCAAAGCCGGCGCGAGGGAGCCGGTCGCGGTGGAAGGAGCGGCGCTGTCCGGCGGCGGCATGGCGGGGGCGACGCCCGCCGCCGGCCCCGAGAAGGCGGTGAAGGCCTTCGTCGACTTCCAGAACGACGTGACGGCGCGCGACATTCGCCTTGCCGTCGCCGAAGGGTTCAGGTCGGTCGAGCACATCAAGCGCTTCACCACCAACGGCATGGCTACCGACCAGGGCAAGACGTCGAACATCCACGGCCTCGGCGTCGCCGCCGAGGCGCTGTCGCGTCCGATGCCGGAGGTCGGGCTGACGACCTTCCGCGCCCCCTTCACGCCGGTGACGTTCGGCACGATCGCCGGCTTCGCCCGGGGCGAACTGTTCGACCCGACCCGCAGGACGCCGATCCACGACAGCGCCGCGGCCGAGGGCGCGGTGTTCGAGGATGTCGGCATGTGGAAGCGCGCCTGGTACTTCCCGCGCGGCACCGAGAAACATGCCGCCGTCGACCGCGAATGCCGGGCGGTACGCGAGGCGGCCGGGCTGTTCGACGCCTCGACGCTGGGCAAGATCGAGGTCACCGGGCCGGACGCCGCACGGTTCCTCGATCTGGTCTACGCGACGTCGCTGGCGAGCCTGGCCGTCGGCAAATGCCGCTACGCGCTGCTCCTGAACGAGGCCGGGTTCATCATCGACGACGGCATCGTCGCCCGCCTCGCAGACGATCGCTTCCACGTGACGACCACGACCGGCGGCGCGCCGCGGGTGCTGGCGCACATGGAGGACTACCGCCAGACGGAGTTTCCGGAACTGGGCGTCTGGACCACGTCCGTCACCGAGCAGTACGCCGTGATCGCGGTGCAGGGGCCGAGGGCGCGGGACATCATCGCGCCCTTCGTGGAGGGTCTCGATATCGGCGCGGCCGCGTTTGCCCACATGGCGGTCGCCGAGTGCCGTTTCATGGGCGTTCCCTGCCGGCTGTTCCGTGTCTCGTTCACCGGCGAGACCGGCTACGAGATCAACGTCCCGTCGGATCACGGGCGCGCCGTCTGGGACGCGCTGCGCGAGCGCGGCCGCGATTTCGGGGCCGAGCCCTACGGCACGGAGGCGATGCACGTGCTGCGAGCCGAGAAGGGCTATATCATAGTCGGCCAGGAGACCGACGGCACGGTGACCCCCGCCGATGCCGGACTGGGCTGGGCAGTATCGAAGAAGAAGCCGGACTTCGTGGGCAAGCGCGGCCTGGAGCGGCCGGACCTCTCGGCGCCTGGCCGCAAGCAGCTGGTCGGGCTGAAGACCGCCAACCCGCTGACGGTTCTGGAGGAGGGCGCGCAACTGGTCGCTGACGCGGACGAGCCGGTGCCCATGACGGCGCTCGGCCACGTGACCTCGGCCTATCATTCGCCGGCGCTCGGCCGATCCATCGCGATGGCGCTGGTGCGCGACGGGCGCAGCCTGATGGGACGGACGCTGTACGTGCCGATGCCGAAGGAAACCATCGCGGTGGAAGTGACGGGGTCGGTCTTCCTCGATCCGGAAGGGGAGCGGCTGCATGGCTGACGAGAAGAAGCCTGCCCGACCGCGCGCCAGGCCGCTGAAGAACCCGGCGACGGCTACCGCCGCCCGGAAGCCCGCGAAGGCGGGAGCGGCGGCGGGCAAGGCGGCACCTCCGGTCGCTTCACCCGAACCCCCGGCGTCGGGCGTTACGATGGCGCGCCGCCTCTCGCCGCTCGACGGTCGCCATGCCGGCGGAGGGGGGGCGACGCTGACGCCGCTTGGCCCGCGCCGGCGTTTCAGTCTTCGCGCCGGCGCTGGCGCGCTGCCCGTCGTCGGCGACGCCCTCGGCTTCGCCCTGCCGACGCGGCCGAAGACCGCTGCCACGGTCGACGGCGTCACGGCCCTGTGGCTCGGCCCCGACGAATGGCTGCTGCTGGACGATCGCGGCACGATGGCGGACGAAGGGGCGGCCGACACGGTCTCGGCTGCGCTGGCGGCCGTGAAGGGGATTTCGGTCGTCGATATCTCGCATCGCAACGTCGCGATGGCGGTCGAGGGCCGCGCGGCCGAGGCGATCATCGCCGCGGGCTGTCCGCAGGATCTCAGGCTCCGCAGCTTCCCCGTCGGCGCCGTCAGCCGGACGATCCTGTCGAAGGCCGAGATCGTCCTGTGGCGACCTGGCGAGGAGCGCTTCGAGGTCGAATGCTGGCGCTCCTTCGCCGACTATGTCTGGACGTTCCTGGAAGAGGCGGCGCGGGCGCCCGCGGTCTGAGCGATCAGCCCTGCCGCATCGCCCGCCGGTAGGCGTCGCGGTCGGTGGCCCGCTCGACATAGGCCTGGATCGCCGCACTGTTCGCGATGCGTGGCGCGCCGAAGCTGCCGGCCCAGGAGAGCTGCGAGCCGATATAGACGTCCGCCGTGCTGAACTGGTCCCCGGTGAGATAGGGGTTTCGGGACAGGGCATGCTCCAGCGTGTCGACGACGTCGTTGTAGCTGCCCCAGCCGACCGACCCCTTGGGCAGAGGCGGGGCGTCCTTGCGCATCATCGTCTCGGTCAAGGCCGGCTCGAAGCAGCTGCCGCCGAAGAACAGCCAACGATAGTAGCTGCCGCGCGCGGGCGATCCCGGCTCCGGCGCGAGGCCTGCCGAGGGATAGGCATCGGCGAGCCATGTCAGGATCGCGGCGGTCTCCGTCAGCACCGTTCCGTCGTCGAGGACGAGTGTCGGGATCTTGCCCATCGGGTTGACGGCGAGGAAGTCGGGCTTGCGGTTGTCGCCCGCCTCGAAATCCACCAGCACCGTCTCGTACTCGGCGCCGACCTCCTCGAGCATCCAGCGAGCCGTGGCCGCCCGGCTCATCGGGTTGTAGTAGAACGTGATCTTCCCCGGCATGTCCGCTTCCTTCCCGGCGTTCGACGGAGGGCCCGAGGAACGCTCGCCGCTTGCTGGTGCGCCCCCGTCAGATGCCGATCAGTTCGGCACGCCATCCGCGTCGCGCTTGGCCTTCAATGCCGTCGCATACCATTCGAACTCGTCGAGAAATTTGACAGCGGACTTGTCGATCCACGGCTCGTTGGATGTGCCGTCCTCCTCCAGCGCCTTGCCGACCGACGGGATGGCGAGGATCGAGGGCAGGCTCGACATGCCCATCTCGCAGAGCATCGGACGCAGCGCGACGGCCGCGCGCACACCCCCGAAGCGGCCGGCCGAATAGCAGACGATGCTGGATGGCCGAAAGAAGTACTCCTCCAGAAAATAGTCGAGCGTGTTCTTCAGGGCCGACGGGATCGAGTGGTTGTACTCCGCACTGACGATCATGAAGCCATCGGCCCGGCGGTAGAGGTCCGCCAGCCGCTCAAGCTTCTCCGGCGCTTCGCCCCTCGGGTATTCCTTGTACATCTTGTCGAGCAGCGGCAGGTCGAGTTCCAGCGGATCGACCAGAACCGGCTCGTGGCCCCGCTCGCGCAGCTT
>DASYHY010000061.1:0-87431 GCA_036252795.1 Aurantimonas sp.
TGGCGATAGGCGGCGTCGCGCTGGCCCTCCGCCTGCAGGATCTGCGACTGCTTCTCGCCTTCCGCCCTGAGGATCGCCGCGTTGCGCGATCCTTCCGCCTCGAGGATCTCCGCGCGCTTCTCGCGCTCGGCCATCATCTGCCGCGCCATCGAGTCGACGAGGTTCTTCGGCGGATTGATGTCCTTGATCTCGATCCGCGTGATCTTGATGCCCCATCCGCTGGCTGCCTCGTCGACGACCCGCAGGATCTTCTCGGAAATGGCGTCGCGGTTGGACAGGAGGTCGTCGAGATCCATCGACCCCATCACCGACCGCAAATTGGTCATCACGAGGTTGAGGATGGCGTTCTCCAGACCCGACACCTCGTAGGCGGCCGCCGCCGCGTCGAGAATCTGGTAGAAGGCGACGCCGTCGGCCGCGACGGAGGCGTTGTCGCGGGTGATCACCTCCTGCGTCGGAACATCCAGCACCTGCTCCATCATGTTGAGCTTGCGGCCGACGCGTTCGATCAGGGGAACGAGGACGTTGAGTCCCGGCGTCAGGGTGCGGGTGTAGCGGCCGAAATTCTCGACGGTGTAGTGGTAGCCCTGCGGGACGATCTTGATCGTCGAGAACAGGACGACGACCGCGACGAACAGGACGACCAGGACGAGGATGCCGGTGGCTGTGAGCATGGGATCTCCATCCGCGAAACGGCCGCTGCCCTTCAGCGCCACGACGGGAAGACGACTATCGCCGCTCGACCAGACGGTCGCAAGCCGACATCAGTCGACCCAGCCGCGCAGCTCGCGCCGCACCATCGCCTCGATGACGTCCATGCCGGGCTCGGAATCGTTGAGGCAGGGAATGTGGGCGAAATGCTCGCCGCCCGCCTCGTGGAAGATCTCGCCCGCCTCGCCGGCGATTTCCTCGAGCGTCTCCAGACAGTCGGAGACGAAGCCCGGGTTGAGCACCGCGATCCGCTTGATACCCTCATGCGCCAGGGCCTCGACAGTCTTGTCCGTGTAGGGCTGCAGCCATTCCTCCGGGCCGAAGCGCGACTGGAAGCATGTCATCAGCCGGCCCTTCGGCCAGCCGAGCCGCTCTTCCAGCAGGCGCGAGGTCTTCTGGCAGTGGCAGTGATAGGGGTCGCCCTTGCGGAAGTAGCTCTGCGGAATGCCGTGATAGGAGGCGATCACCCGCTCCGGCTCGAAGTCGAGCGTGGCGAGATGCGTCTCGATCGAGCGGGCGAGCGCGTCGATATAGATCGGCTCGTCATGATAGGCCGGGACGGTGCGGACGGCCGGCATCCAGCGCTTGCCCATCATGTGCTCGAAGAACTTGTCGTTGACGGTCGCCGTCGTCGAGGCCGCATATTGCGGGTAGAGCGGATAGACGAGGATCCGGTCGCAGCCTTGCTCCATCAGGAAGTCGGTCCGCTCGGCGATCGACGGCTTGCCGTAGCGCATCGCCCAGTCGACGACGATCTCGCCGCGCCCTGCGAGTCGCAGCGCCAGCTTCTCGCCCTGCGCCCGCGTGAAGGTGCGCAGCGGCGACTCGTTCAATTCCTTGTTCCAGATCTCGGCATAGGCGGCGCCGGACTTCTTCGGACGGGTGTTCAGCACGATGCCGTAGAGGATCGGGTACCACGCGGCGCGGGGCCATTCGATGACCCGCCTGTCGGAGAGGAACTCCTTCAGATAGCGCCGCATCGGCTTGAAGTCGGTGCCGTCCGGGGTGCCGAGATTGACGAGGAGCACCCCCACCTTCGGCTGCTTCACCGTCGGATGCCCGGCGGGCAGGGGACCGGTCGTCCGCTCGGCGATCGTCTTGGTCAAAGCGTTCATCGTCGCATCCTCAGGCAATGTCGGCATCCGGCTTCATGAGATGGCGATCGCGGGCAGCCGCAACCAGCTGCCCTGATACGCGATCTGGCCCGTGACGCCGATATAGGCGCGTTCGCGCGCGGACGGAACGTCCTCGCCCGTCCTGCCGGTGCGACCTATTGCTCAGCCGCGCGTCAGGCTGAAGCTCGACCCGTCGGCGGCGGTGCAGGTCATCTGGCCGCCGGCATGGTTGCAGTTGGCCGCCAACTGCTGGTTTCGCTGGATCGAGCGATAGTTGATCTGGATCTGCCCGGGCCCGGTGTTCGTGTAGGCACCTTCGGCGAGCAACCCATTCGTCGCACTCTCGGCCGAGGTGAAGCGGCCGTTCTGGAACCGCGCGTCGTACGCGACCGGCCCACCCACCGAGCGCCAGTCGCCTTCGACGCCAACGGGCATCTGCTCCTGCGGCGGCAGAGAGGGCGCCAGTGCCGCCTGGCGTTCGGTCTGGCAGGCGGCGAGCGTGAGCGTCAGGGAGCAGAGCAGGAGGGCGGCGCGGCGCATGATGGGTCCTTCACGACAAGTGCGCTGCCCCTGACCAGCGGCCTGCGCGGATATGGCGAAATTTTCGCGGATCGGGCGCGAGACCTGATTCCCGAACTGGAAGCGTCGAAGTTAACCCATTCGTCCTGCACTGTCATCGCGCGGGACCCGCAGGATCAGACGGTCTCGGCTCGCCGCGGCGCGAGCACCGAATGGATCGAGCCGATGGTCTCGATCGAGCGGATCCGGCCGTCCGTGGTGAAGGCGAACCAGTACATGGTGGTGCCGGTGATCAGGGTGCCGGTCTTCTCGTCCCGCCGCGTCCAGTCGCAACGGCTCGCCGCCTCGTCGAGCTCGCAGACGATGCCGCGCGGTTCGTACGAAATATAGTTGGTGCGTTTCATCATTTCCTGGAGAAAGGCCGTGGCCTCTGCCTCGCCCTGCAGGCGGAACTCGCCCTCCATGCGGCCGAACCAGGGAGCATCGGCCATGGCGGCATTGCTGCGCTGTGAGAAAACCGCACCGGGGGCGAAATGTTGCGCGATGTTCCCGGGGGTCCCCGACATCACCGCATCCATTACCGCCTCGACTACCTTCCGCCGGGCTTCCGTGTCCGCCATCAACAGCTCCAATTCGGCGACTTTTACAAAGCCGCCGTTGGGTGAAGCGAAAGCTTCACCGGCGGATCGCCACGAACCCGCCGGTAATCAAACGTTTACCTGACCAAGATGTTCCTGAACTGCCAGGGATCGCGTTCGTCGAGATCTTCGGGGAACAGGCCGGGACGATCCTTCAGCGGAGTCCAGTCGGTATAGTAGCCCTTCACCGGACCGAGATAGGGCTGCTGCACTTCCAGGCAGCGGCGATAGTCCATCTCGTCCGTCTCGACGATGCCCGCCTCGGGGTTCTCCAGCGCCCAGACCATGCCGGCAAGCACCGCCGAGCTCACCTGAAGTCCGGTGGCGCTCTGGTAGGGCGCCAGCTGGCGCGCCTCTTCCAGCGACAGCTGCGAGCCGTACCAGTAGGCGTTCTTGTCGTGCCCATAGAGAAGCACGCCCAGCTCGTCGATGCCGTCGAGCAGCTCGTTTTCCTCCAGGACACGATGCTCGGGCTGGATCTTCCCGGCCGCGCCGAACAGCTCGTCCAGCGACAGGACGGCATCGTTGCACGGATGATAGGCGTAGTGGCAGGTCGGCCGGTAGGTCACCACGTCGTCGCGATTGCGGTGGGTGAAGTAGTCGGCGATGGAGACCGATTCGTTGTGGGTGACGAGGTAGCCGTATTGCGCGCCGGGCGTCGGGCACCACGTCCGCACGCGCGTGTTGGCGCCGGGCTGCTCCAGGAAGATCGCCGACTGATGGCCCTTCTTGTGCTTGCGGGCGTTCTTCGGCATCCAGGTTTCGTGGGTCCCCCAGCCGAGTTCGGCGGGCTGCATGCCTTCCGACAGGAAGCCCTCTACCGACCAGGTGTTCCAGAAGACGTTGAGTGGCTTCGGCATCTTGGCGCGCTGGGTATCGCGCTCCGCGATGTGGATCCCCTTGACGCCGGCGCGCTTCATCAGCTTCGCCCAGGCTTCGCGGTCCTGCGTCGCGGGCTCGTTGAAGTCGAGGCCGATCTCGCGCGCCACGTCGACGAGCGCCTGCTTGACGAACCACGAGACCATGCCGGGATTGGCGCCGCAGCAGGAAACCGCGGTCGTGCCGCCGGGGTTCTTGCGCTTCTCCTTCCGCACGGGCTCGCGCAGCGCGTAATTGGTGCGATCGGCGTTGGAGAGAGTTTCGTCGAAATAGAAGCCGAGCCACGGCTCGACCACCGTGTCGATGTAGAGCACGCCGAGCTTGCGACAGAGCTTCATCAGGTCGAGCGAGCCGGTGTCGACCGACAGGTTGACGCAGAATCCCTGCCCCTCGCCCTCGGTCAGCAGCGGCGTCAGCAGTTCCTCGTAGTTCTTCTTGGTCACCGCCTCGTTGACGAAGCGGATGCCGCGCTCGTCGAGCAGCGCCCGGCCTGCATCGTCCGGGTCGACCACGGTGAAGCGGGATCTGTCGTACTCGAAATGCCGCTCGATTAGCGGCAGGGTTCCCTTGCCGATCGAGCCGAAGCCGATCATCACGATGGGACCGGTGATCTTGGCGTGGATCGGGTGCGTGTCGCTGGTCATGGACGGCCCTTCTCGTGGGTGCATTGTGCCGAGGCGTTCGGCGAAGGCGCTAGATCAGTTTCATGACAGGGGCTAGGACAGTTGCGTGACAAATGAAAGGGCGCGGGTGCCCCCGGCGCTACGGCTGGTTACCGCGTTCTGCCCCCTGCTTGCGTCCTCCCTTCACCAGGCTCGCCGAGATCCGATGCAGATTCCTCCCGCCTTGCGCCTTGCGCTCGATGCCTGCCTGGACGAGCGTCCGCTGGACGGCCTCAGGAGTGAGGGCGCGCGCCTGTCGCAGCGCTACCGTACGGAGACCCGCGACGGAAAGCGTCATCTCGATGGCGAGGCGGCGGTGCTGGCCTATCTGGCGGCTCGGATGCCGGCGACCTTCGCCGCCGCCAGGGCGAGCCTGGCAGCCGTGGCGGAGCGGCAGCCGGATTTCGCGCCGCGCACGCTGCTCGATGTCGGGGCAGGGCCCGGAACCGGCCTGTGGGCCGCGCGGGATACGTTCGGCAGCCTTCGCGGCGCGACGCTCGTCGAGGCAAGCCGGCCGGCCATCGCCGTCGGCAGGACGCTCTGGGAGACGGGACCGGAGGATGCCGGTCTCGGCGTCGAATGGATCGAGGCGGACCTGCTTGCAGGCCTGGCGGCACGCGAGGCGGCGGACCTCGTTTCGCTCGCTTATGTCCTGGACGAACTGCCGCCGGCCGCCATTCCCCGCCTCGTTGCCGATCTCTGGCGCCTGACGTCTGGCGTGCTGGTGATCGTCGAGCCGGGCACGACGGCCGGCTGGCGTCGCATCCTCGCCGCGCGGGATCAGTTGCTGGCGGCGGGTGGTGTCATCCTCGCGCCGTGCCCGCATGCCGGCGCGTGTCCGCTTGCCGCCCCCGACTGGTGCCACTTCGCCCAGCGGGTCGAGCGCTCGCGCACCCACCGCCTGACCAAGGGCGGAACGGTTCCGTACGAGGACGAGAAGTACATCTACCTTGCCGTGGCGCGGGCGCCCGCCGAACCGCCGGCGGCGCGCGTGCTGGCGCCGCCGCGCAGCGGCAGCGGCAAGGTTCAGCTCAAGCTCTGCACCGCGGATGCGGCACTGGAGCAGCGTCTGGTGACCCGGCGCGAGGGCGACGCCTTCCGCAAGGCGCGCCGCCTCGAACGGGGCGACGCCTGGGAGTGAGCGGGAGGAATATCTGGGGCACGGGGCGATCTCGCGCCCCGTTCCTCACTCTTCCATGGCCTCGAGCTCGTCGATGAAGCCGGAGATCATGGCGAGGCCCCGCGACCAGAAGGCGGGATCCGAGGCATCGAGGCCGAAGGGCTTCAGGAGCTCCGAATGGTGCTTGGTGCCGCCGGCCTTCAGCATCTCGAAATACTTCTCCTGGAACCCGGACTCGGAGTTCTCGTAGACCGCGTAGAGCGAGTTCACCAGGCAGTCGCCGAATGCGTAGGCATAGACGTAGAACGGCGAATGGATGAAGTGCGGGACGTAGGTCCAGTAGGTCTCGTAGCCGTCGCCGAGCCGCAGCGCCGGGCCGAGGCTCCGGACCTGGACGTCCATCCAGATTTCGCCGATCCGTTCGGTGGTCAGTTCGCCCTGGCGGCGCTCCTCGTGCAGCGCCCGCTCGAACTGGTAGAACGCGATCTGGCGTACCACCGTGTTGATCATGTCTTCGACCTTGGAGGCGAGCAGCGTCTTGCGCTCCGCCTTCGTCCTGGTCTGGTCTAGCAGCGAGCGGAAGGTCAGCATCTCGCCGAACACCGACGCCGTCTCGGCCAGCGTCAGCGGCGTCGCCGCCATCAGCGCACCCTGCCGTCCGGCCAGCACCTGGTGGACGCCGTGGCCCAGCTCGTGGGCGAGCGTCATCACGTCGCGCGGCTTACCCATGTAGTTGAGCAGCACGTAGGGGTGGACGCTCGGCACGGTCGGGTGCGCGAAGGCACCGGGCGACTTGCCCGGACGGATCGCCGCGTCGATCCAGTCATTGGTGAAGAAGCGCTCGGCGATCGAGGCCATCTCGGGCGAGAAGCCGGAATAGGCCGACAGGACCGTCTGGCGCGCCTCGTCCCAGGAGATGTCGCGGCGGCGGGCATCCGGCAGCGGCGCGTTGCGGTCCCAGAAGTCCAGCACGTCGAGGCCGAGCCACTTCGCCTTCATCGCGTAGTAGCGGTGCGAGATCGACGGGTAGGCGTCGGACACGGCTTTCTCCAGCGCGTCGACCACCTCGCGTTCGACGCGGTTGGCGAGGTGCCGTGAATCCGCGACATCCTCGAAGCCGCGCCAGCGATCGGAGATCTCCTTGTCCTTCGAGAGCGTGTTGGTGATCAGCGTGAAGGTGCGCAGATTGTCGCTGAAGACGTTGGCCAGCGCGCTGGCGGCCTTGCGCCGCTTCTCCCGGTCGGGGTCCTGCAGAAGGTTGAGGGTTGCCTCCAGCGCCAGATCGTCGCCGTCGACGGTGAAGCGCAGCGAGGTGAGCGTCTCGTCGAACAGGCGGTTCCATGCGCCCGCACCGGTGATCGCCTTCTCGTGGAACAGCTCCTCGACCCGATCCTCGAGCTGGAACGGCTTGTCCTTGCGCAGGTCGACCAGCCAGGGCCGATAATGCCCCACCGCCGGGTCCCGGGCCATCGCCGCATCGACGACGGCGTCGTCGATGCGGTTGAGTTCCAGCGGGAAGAACAGGAGCCGCGAGGAGATGTCCGTCACGGCGGACTGGATGTCGCCGTAGAACTTGGCGCGTGCCGGATCGGAGGTGTCGCCCGAATAGATCAGCCCGGCATAGGAGATGATCCGCCCCAGCAGCTCCTCCAGCGCCTCGAAGGCGACGATCGCGTCGGCCAGGCTCGGCTCGCCGTGCTCGGCCGCGCCCGCCAGGCGCCCCCGCCAGCGCTCCTGGAATTCGCCCGCAAGGCGGCGCGCCGTGGCGAGGTCGTCCTGAAGCTCCCGGCTCTCCATCGAGGGATAGAGGTCGGCCAGGTTCCATTCGGGCAGCGCGGCGGCGTCGCCGCCTCCGGGAGCCTCGACGGCGGAATGGTTCGGGCGAAAGGGCAGGTTCATCGCGTCATGCTCGTTCTGGAGGGCAGGCCGTCGCCGGAAGATTTAGGTCGAATTGTCGGCAAATCGGAACGCGACCGTTGATCACGTCCATTCAGTCGAATTTTAGCCGGCCGTGCCAAATTGGATCATTCTCATCTCGCAGTGAGGTCGGAGGCTTACGTGTCGCAGCTCGTTCTCATCGTCGATGACGACCCTATACAACGCCGGCTGCTCGACGCCCAAGTCACGCGCATGGGCTTCACGCCGATTTCATGCACTGGCGGCCGTTCGGCCCTGCAGGCACTCGAGGCCCGCTCGGGTGAGGCGATCGTGGCCGTCGTCCTCGATCTGATGATGCCCGATACCGGCGGTCTGGAGGTCCTGACGGAGATGCGCCGGCGCCAGCTGGACATCCCGGTCGTCGTCCAGACCGCGAAAGGGTCCGTCGAGACCGTCGTCGAGGCGATGCGCGCCGGTGCCTTCGATTTCATCGTGAAGCCGGTGTCTCCGCAGAAGCTGAAGAACGTGCTGCACAACGCAGCGCGGATGCAGGCGGTGCCGCGCCGCCGCGCCGGGGCGGACCGCGGCCGCGCGCTGCTGGCTGAAGCCGCCGCTTCGCCGGCTTTGCGGCCGGTGCTGCTGGCGGCGGCGAAGGCCGCGCGGTCGGATATCCCGGTGCTGATCGAGGGCGAGACCGGGTGCGGCAAGGAGTGGCTGGCGAACGCGATCCAGGCGGAGGGCGAACGCGCCGGCCGGCCGTTCGTGACGCTCAATTGCGGCGCGATCCCGCCGGATCTGGCGGAAAGCGTCCTGTTCGGCCACGAGAAGGGCGCCTTCACGGACGCCGGCAGGCGCCACGAGGGGAAGTTCCTCCAGGCCGATGGCGGCACGCTCTTTCTCGACGAGGTGGGTGAACTCGCCATGCCGGCGCAGGTCAAGCTGCTGCGCGTGCTGCAGGCGGGCGAGATCGACATGGTGGGCGGCACGGCCGAGCGGCGCGTCGACGTGCGGATCATCGCCGCCACCAACCGCAGCCTGGCCCGGGCCGTTGCGGCGGGCCGTTTCCGGGAGGACCTTTACTACCGGCTGAACGCTTTCGAGATCCAGATGCCGCCGCTGCGCGAGCGCCGCGAAGAGATACCCGCGCTCGCCCGCAGCTTTCTCGCCCGCTACGGGCGCCGCGAGCGGCGTGCCGCGGGGCGCCGTCTGTCGGCGGGTGCGCTGGCGCTGCTGCAGCGCTACGACTGGCCGGGCAATATCCGCCAACTGGAGAATGCGGTCTACCGCGCCCTGGTGATCAGCGAGTCGGAGACGCTGGAGGCGGAGGATTTCGCCCATGTCGCGGCACTTCTCGCCGTCGGGTCCCCCGTAACCGCACCGCACGAGCCGGACGCCGCCGATGACGACGGCGTTGCCGCGCAGGCGCCGGGCACTGCTGCGGCCGGGCCTGTTCGACCCCATGCTGCCACATTTCCGCTCTGCGACGACGAGGGGGAGATACGGCGGATCGAGGACATCGAGGCGGACGTGATACGGGTCGCGTTCAGCCAGTACGGCGGCCGGATGAGCGAGATCGCGCGACGGCTCGGGATCGGCCGATCGACGCTGTACCGCAAGATGCGCGAATACAATATCGGCGCCTGACGTCCCGTTCCCGAATCTAAAGCAGGTCTCCTTTGCCAGCACTGGCCAAGTCGCGGCAAACAACCTTAATCGGGGCTTAACGCTTTCCGCGCAAAATCCGTAGAAAGTTGGACGACTGTCATTTTCATGCCGCAGTTCTGTTAAAAGTGGACGCGTGGGGTGACAGTACCTATGACGACAGGACCCCGGGGGTAACAGGCGCGGGGCCTGCAGCGGTTTTGAGGGGAATACCGAATGTTCGGATGCACCGCTCGCGCTGGCCGTCTGGCCACGCGCATTGCGACCATCGCCGCACTGGTCATCTTCGGACTGGGCGCCGCGACGACGGTGAAAGCCGAAACCCGGACCCTGAAGCTCTACAACGTCCACAACAAGGAGCAGGGGACGTTCGCCTACAAGCGCAACGGCCGCTACGTCGCGGCGGAGATGAAGAAGATCAACTGGTTCCTGCGTGACTGGCGCCGCAACGAACCGACCACCATCGATCCGCGTCTCGTCGATCTCATATGGGAAGCCTATCGCCAGACCGGCTCGGGCAATCCCATCCACGTCGTCAGCTCCTATCGCTCTCCCGCCACGAACAACATGCTGCGCTCGCGCAGTTCCGGTGTCGCCAAGACCAGCCAGCATACGGCCGGCAAGGCCATGGACTTCTACATCCCGGGCGTGCCGCTCAAGAAGATGCGCGAGATCGGCCTGAAGATGCAGGTGGGCGGCGTCGGCTACTATCCGCGCTCCGGGTCGCCCTTCGTGCATTTCGACGTCGGCAATGCCCGGCACTGGCCGCGCATGAGCCGCCGCGAACTGCTCGCGGTCTTCCCGCAGGGCAATACCGTCCACGTTCCGTCCGACGGCAAGCCGCTTCCCGGCTATCAGCAGGCGCTGGCTTCCTACAAGCAGCGCCGCGGCGCTTCCGAGGTCCAGGTCGCCAACGCCCGTTCGTCAGGGGGCGGCAAGACGCTCCTGGCGATGCTGTTCGGCGGCGGCAGCGACGAAGCGGAGGACGAGGCGGACGTGACGGCACCGGCCGCCAGTGCGCCCCGCCAGGCCGCGCCGGCCGTGGCCGTTGCAGCCGTGACGCCGCAGTCGCGCCCCACCCAGACTCAGCCCAACGCCGTGGCCGTACCCGTCGGCGACCGGTTCGACGTCAGCGCCCCCGCCCGCGCCAATGCACCGTCCGCCGCAGTGGAAGTCGCGGCGCTGGACAACGCCAAGATCCCGGTCCCGACCTGGGCCCCCTCCCGCGCCGCGCCGGAAGCGCCGGCGCCAGCAGAGCCCGATGCCGTCTCGACGCTCGTCGCCGCGCTGGAAAGCCAGGCCGCCGAGACCGTCGCCTCGGGGCAGATGGCCTATGCGGTTCCGATGCCGCGTGACCGGCCGCCTTTCGAGGCTGTGCTGAACGAGCCGGCCGCCGAGGTCGCCGCCGCGGCCGAAGCGCCAGCGGTCGATGCCGTGCCGGCAGGCGAAGCGCCGCAGAAGATGGTGGTCGCGGCGGCGCCCGTGCCGGCCGCGCCGCCGCGGTCGCTGGGCGAGACGAAGGCTGCGCAGGCGTCTGCCCTGCTGACAGCCGCCGCCACCCGGCCGACGCCGCTGATCGAACCGGCACGCGCCCCGATGATCGCCGGCAAGGGCGGCCGGGTTCTGAAGGAGCCGGCCATGCCGCCGGTCCGGGCCGTGACGATCGATCCGCAGGAAGCCATCGCCTCCCGCATCGCGGTAGCGGCGCTGGTCGCAGATCCCCATCAGCGGGCCCGCGACCTGCCTCAGGCGAGGCCGGACGGCCACAGCCTGGCCCGCCAGATTCCCGACGCAGTCTTTGCTGCAGGCTTTGCGCCCGCGACCTCTGCCGCCGCCGAAAAGACCGGTCGCTTTTCGGGGTCGGCTGTCAATTTCCTCCCGCTCGTCAAGCTGCAGTAGGCCGACCGCCGCGGTCCTCTCTTTCCCGGTATCGGCGGCACCGCCCGCCGGACCAGTGACGCCCGGCGGGGCGGCAACGCCGAAGCGACGGTTCGCTCTCGCCGCTGCGCTCTCCTTCCGGCATAGCCCCAAGGCGGTCCGCCGGAGGCCGGCGGTAACGAAGTCGTCCGCGCACTGCTTTTCAAGATGGTGCGAGCGCCGTTGCCGCGCGGCGAAGCATGCAATGCCGCGTATCGCCATGAGCCTGCAATCGAAATCGTCATGCAATTCACCCGGATCGGCCGCCGTTCCTCTTGGCAGGCCGCACGTCAGGCAGATCTGGGCCAAGAGGCGACGGTGAGATATGGCGCTAGCGATGCCCCCGCCGCCGCCGCCAGCAGCAGCCATACTGTCATCCCGACGAAGAATGGTGGCGGCGTACGCGCTGAAGCATGACGAGACCTTCGCGCCAAGAATTCAGGCGGCGCCGGCGTAGTTTCCGGCGGACTTCATGGGTTCTGTGAATTCTTACGTGTTCGTAATGCTGGCGAAGCCAGTGCCTCGCTTTGCTGGAGCAGGAACGTCTTTCCGACATTGCCGAACTAAAAAGCGGGGGGATTGCACAGCCCGCGCTTGACATTAAGTATAGGCCCATAAATACAGAAGCTCGATGGCGTTGTACCGCGCGTTGCGCCGTTAGACACACCGCATCGTTTTTATGCGCCGCGGGAATGCGACTGTGGGTCAGTTCTCCCGCCCACACTCTCCGCGCACGATAGGAAAAATCATGGACCAGATCGAAAACATCGACAACAACGAGATGTTGATGGAGCTGACGGCCGAAGTGGTGGCCGCTTACGTCAGCAACAACTCGTTACCTGTGTCGGAACTTCCGGCACTTATCTCCGACGTATATGGCGCGCTTGGTCGCACGACCGCGGCGCCGCAGGCGCCTCTCGCCGAGAAGCCGAAGCCGGCCGTGCCGGTCAAGAAGTCGGTGACCGACGACTTCATCGTCTGTCTCGAGGACGGCAAGAAGTTCAAGTCGCTGAAGCGGCACCTGATGACCCACTACAACCTGACGCCGGAAGAATACCGGGAGAAGTGGGATCTGCCGGCAGACTACCCGATGGTGGCGCCGAACTATGCCGCTGCGCGTTCGCGGCTGGCCAAGCAGATGGGTCTCGGCCACAAGCGCCGTCGCGCGGCTGCTCGCTAAGCCGGTTTGGCAGCGTTGCTGCCGTCGCAACGAAAAGGCCCGCCGGCTGTGCCGTCGGGCCTTTTTTCGTCATGGAAGTGGCGCGTCGCGTCAGCCCTTGGGAAGGTCCGCCGCCATGCCGAGCGCCTGGAGGTAGAGATCCAGGATGGCCTCCTGTTCCTGCCGCTCGTTCTGGTCCTGCTTGCGCAGCGAGATCACCCGGCGCAGCACCTTGGTGTCGAAGCCGTTGCCCTTGGCCTCCGCATAGACGTCCTTGATGTCGTCCGCGATGGTCTTCTTCTCTTCCTCCAGTCGCTCGATCCGCTCCACGAAGGAGCGTAGTTGATCCTGGGCGACATCATGCACGTCGGACATGTCCGGTCTCCGTAAGGCGGCCAATCGGGGCGTTCGCGCAGCGGCCTAGCAGACGCGGGCGATTCGTTGAATGGGTATGGCGCGCCGCCCGCCCCTAACCTGTGCTCACTCGTGCGGACGGGACGTCTCGAAGCGCGCCTGCTTGTCGGGTGTCGCCTCGGTCTGATGGGCCGCGCGCCACTCCTCGTAGGGCATGCCGTAGACGATTTCCCGCGCCGCGTCCTTGCTGATCTCGTTGCCGTCGGCGGCAGCCGCGTCGCGGTACCAGTTGGACAGGCAGTTGCGGCAGAAACCGGCGAGGTTCATCAGGTCGATATTCTGCACGTCGGTGCGCGCCCGCAGATGATCGCGCAGCCGTCGGAACGCGGCGGCCTCGTATTCGAGGCGCTGCCTTTCGCTGATGTCGTTCATGGCTTTCGCAGCTCCCTGTATGGCCGGTTGGCTAGGACCCGCATATCGCCCCGGCGCGTCGGGGGATCAAGCCCGCTAAGCGGCGGGGGCTCGCATGTTGGGCCGCGATCGGCTAGTGCGGGGCCTCTCGTGGCCGCGGCATAATCGGGCGGAGGTGCATGCAGCCTTCACCTTGCGCAGCCGCGCCGACGCCGCCGGCTTCGCGCCGTCATCGATCGAGGGGTCATCTCGTTGACAGCATTTGCCGCTATGCCAAGAAGAGACATTCTTCTACCGAACCCGCATGGCGAGGATAGCGTGATGAAATCTGCCTATGTGCGTTGGCTCCGGAACGGGATGGCGGCCTGTGTCGCCGCGCTCGGCCTGTCGATCCTCGCGGCACCGCTGACCGCCGATGCGGCGAAGGCCGATTTTCGCGTGTGCAACGGCACCCAGTCGCTGGTCGGGGTGGCCATCGGCTATCGCGCCGAGGCAGGATGGACGACCGAAGGATGGTGGCGCATCCCGGCGACGACGTGCAAGTCGATCATCGAGGGCCCGCTCTCTTCCCGCTATTACTATCTCTATGCCGAGGACGCCGACGGCAACGGCCGCTGGGCCGGCTCGATCAACCTCTGCATCGCCGAGAACGAGTTCAAGATCGCCGGCGTCAAGGACTGCTTCCAGCGGGGGTACCAAAGGATGGGCTTCCGCGAATATGACACGGGCGAGCAGGCGAGCTGGATGGTCCAGCTGACCGAGGCGCCGCGCGAAGGTACGGATACGCAATGAGACGCAATCGCAGGGTCAAGATCCTCGCCACGCTCGGACCCGCTTCGTCTTCGGAGGAGATGATCCGCAAGCTGCACGAGGCCGGCGCGGACGTCTTCCGGATCAACATGAGCCATGCCGACCACGACCTCATGCGCGAACTCGTCAAGCGCATTCGCCGGGTCGAGGAGGCGGTCGGGCGGCCGATCGGCGTTCTTGCGGATCTGCAGGGGCCCAAGCTGCGGGTGGGCAAGTTCGCCGAGGGCAAGGTCACCCTGAAGCCCGGCGACGAATTCATCCTCGACGACGACCCCTCGCCGGGCGACGCGACGCGGGTCTACCTGCCGCATCCCGAGATCCTCGAGGCGGTGCAGGAAGGGCATCGCCTGCTCATCGACGACGGAAGGCTGCAACTCGTCTGCATCGAGACGGACAAGCGCCACATCAAGTGCCGCGTCGTCGCCGGCGACAAGATCTCCGATCGCAAGGGCGTCAGCCTTCCCGACACGACGCTCGCAACTGGCGCGCTGACGGATAAGGACCGCCGCGACCTCGATGCCGTACTGGCCGAGAACGTCGACTGGGTGGCGCTGTCGTTCATCCAGCGTCCTGATGACCTGGCCGAAGCCCGCAAGATCGCGCGGGGCCGCGCCTTCCTCCTGTCGAAGATCGAGAAGCCGCAGGCGGTCGAACGGCTCGACGAGATCATCGAATTGTCCGACGCCATTATGGTTGCCCGGGGCGATCTCGGGGTCGAGCTGCCGCTCGAGACCGTGCCCGGCATCCAGAAGCGCATCACCCGTGCGGCCCGCAAGGCCGGCAAGCCGGTCGTCGTCGCCACGCAGATGCTGGAGTCGATGATCTCGGCGCCGGTGCCGACCCGCGCCGAGGTCTCGGACGTGTCGACCGCCGTCTATGAAGGCGCCGACGCGGTGATGCTCTCGGCCGAATCGGCGGCCGGCGACTACCCGGTCGAGGCGGTGGCGACGATGGACCGGATCGCGATGCACGTGGAAAAGGATCCGCTCTATCCCGGCATCATCTTCGCGCAGCGCCCGGCGCCCGAGGCGACTGGCGCCGACGCGGTCTCGCTGGCCGCAAGGCAGATGGCCGAGACGCTCGGCGTCGCCGTGATCGTCACCTATACGGCGACCGGCACGACCGGTCTCAGGACCGCCCGCGAGCGGCCGCAGATCCCGATCCTGGCGCTGTCGCCGGTGGTCCAGACGGCACGCCGCCTGTCGCTGGTCTGGGGGCTTCACTGCGTCGTGACCGAGGACGCGCAGGATCTCGACGACATGGTGGACCGCGCCTGCCGCATCGCGGTGGAGCAGGGCTATGCCCGATCCGGCGAGCGTCTGATCGTCACCGCCGGCGTGCCGCTGCGTACGCCCGGCGCGACCAACATGCTGCGCATCGCCTATATCGGCTCGGACGGCCTCTCGGCCGTCTGAGAAGGCTCAGAGCAGCGGGCCGACCAGTTCGTCGGACAGTCGTCCCGCCGCATCCTGAGCGGATCTGAGCGCCGGGTAGACGGCCAGCACCTGCAGATAGGCCTCCAGCGCCTTGTCCTTGTGCCCGGTCCGCTCGAGAATCGTCGCAAGCCCCATCAGAGCGCCCCAGTGACGCGGCTCGCGCGACAGCGTCTGCTCGATGTCGGCCAGCGACTTCCCCCAGTCGTCCGTGGTGAAGCTGAGCGTCGCGCGGCGATTCCAGGCCTCGGCGTAGTCGGGCGCGAGCACCAGCGCCTGGTCGAGAAGGTCGCGGGCCGCCGCGCTGTTCTTCTCGGACATCGCCTCGGCGGCGCGCATCATCAGGAGGTCGATCGTGGCACTGCCGCTGCGACGCCAATGCCGCTCGATCCGCGACGCGATCAGGCGAGCCTTGTCCGCCGACGGCTCCTTGCGCAGCTCGGCGAACAAATCGTCGATCACCTGATCCGGCGTCGCGGGGACGTCGTCCGCCGCTGCCGCCTCAGGGGCGTCGTCTTCCGGCAGGGGGTCGCTGCCGAAGGCATCGGGCGATTCCTCGAGCTCTTCGTCCGGCGCCGGCAGCACCATCGGCGGCTCTTCGGAATCCGGCATGAGGTCGGGCATCACGTCCGGCATCGCCTGAGGCGATTCCGTATCCTGGCCGAACGCAGCCGGGGCGAGCGGATAGTGCAGGACGAGGCCGAGGGCCGCGGACATGAAAACGGCGCGCATGGGAGGAGTCTACGTCTCCCAGGCGCGCCGTCAAACTGACATATCGGTGAGCGGCCTGCCCGAGAGGCGGCCGGCTCCTGCTCAGCCCTGGCGGGCCTTGAAGCGCGGCGCTTCCTTGTTGATGATGTAGACGCGGCCCTTGCGGCGAACCAGGCGGTTGGCGCGGTGGCGGGTCTTCAGGGCCTTGAGCGAATTCTTGATCTTCATGACATCACCGGATCGTCTGAAGCGACGATCGGATCCTTTCCGTTCCGCCGCATAGGGAAGGGGCGCGCCGGCCGAAGCCTGCCACGCAAGTGCTGCGGAGATAGCTTTGCCGGCCCTGATTGTCAACGAGAACAGCCCGCGGCGTCGCATTGTCTTCCGCAAGCCGCACGTGCGTCTCTAAGGGCGCAGAAGCCGGGTCATGTGACCCATCTTGCGGCCCGGCCGGGCTTCGGCCTTGCCGTAGAGATGGACGACCGTCTCCGGCTCGCGGAGCAGGTCGGCGACTCGCGCGACGTCATCCCCGATGAGGTTGTCCATCACGCAGTCCGAATGGCGCACGGGGGCCGCCAGCGGCAGGCCGGCGATCGCCCTCACATGCTGTTCGAACTGGGACACGGCGCAGGCCGCTTCCGTCCAGTGCCCGGAATTGTGCACGCGGGGCGCGATCTCGTTCACCCGCAGCGTGCCGTCCGACAGCACGAAGAACTCGACGCCGATCACCCCGACATAGCCGAGATGTTCGGCGATCCGTGCCGCGGCCGCCTTCGCCGCCTCGGCCACGGCCGGTGTCAGCTGCCCAGGCACCGTGGAGCGCCGCAGGATCCCCAGACTGTGGACGTTCTCCGCCGGATCATAGGCGACGACGGCGCCGTCGCCGCCACGCGCGGCGATCACCGAGCATTCGTAGGCGAAGGGAACCTTCTTCTCCAGGATCGAGGGCACGCCGCCCAGGCTCTCGAAGGCGTCGGCATACGGCCCGATCGGGCGAATCGTCGCCTGGCCCTTGCCGTCATAGCCGAAGCGCCGCGTCTTCAGGATGCAGTCGCCGCCCAGATCGAGCAGCGCATGACCCAGTTCCTCGACCGTGTCGACGGCCCGCCATTCGGCGGTCTCGACGCCGATGCCGTTGAGGAACGCCTTTTCCACCACCCGGTCCTGCGCGACCTCCAGCGCCTCGGCCGGGGGGTGTAGCATGGACGCCTCGATGGCGCTGCGCACCGGCTCGACCGGCACGTTCTCGAACTCGTAGGTGACGACGTCGCAGCTTTCGGCGAGACGGCGGAGCGCGCCGAAATCGTCATAGGCGGCGACGAGCATCGTGCTCGCGACCTGCGCCGCCGGGCACTCGGCATCCGGATCGAGTACGGCGACCCGATAGCCGAGCCGCGCCGCGGCCATCGCCAGCATGCGGCCGAGCTGGCCGCCGCCGATGATGCCGATCATGCTGCCGGCGGGCAGAGGCGCGAGGCTCATGCCTCGTCCCGCGGCTCGAGCGCCACGGCCTCGCTCTGGGCCTGCCGCCAGGCGTCGAGCCGCGCCGCCAGCGCAGTGTCCGAGAGCGCCAGCACGGACGCGGCGAGGAGGGCGGCGTTGACCGCGCCCGCCCGCCCGATCGCCAGCGTGCCGACAGGGATGCCGGCTGGCATCTGCACGATCGACAGGAGGCTGTCCTGGCCGGACAGCGCCCGGCTCTCCACCGGCACGCCGAAGACCGGCAGCGGGGTGAGAGCGGCGGTCATGCCCGGCAGATGCGCCGCGCCGCCGGCACCCGCTACGATCACCTTGAAGCCGAGATCGCGCGCGCTGCGGGCGAATTCGTAGAGCCGCTCCGGCGTCCTGTGTGCCGACACGATCCGTGCGTCGAACGCCACCTTGAGCGCGTCCAGCGTCTCGGCCGTGTGCTTCATCACGCTCCAGTCCGACTGGCTGCCCATGATGATGGCGACGGGCGGGGCGGAGGCAGCGTCGCTCACGCGCTGATATCCGGAATGATCTGGTCCTCGAGGTCCTGCAGGCGGTCCTTGATTGCGAGCTTCTTCTTCTTCATGCGCTGCACCTGGAGCCGGTCGCAGCCGGTCGCTTCCATGGCATTGATGGCGGCATCGAAATCCGCGTGTTCCTGCCGCAGGCGCGCGACCTGCAGCCTCAGGTCCGCCTGTTCCTGATCCGCCATCATCTTCCTTTCGGACTGCTTTCTCGCCGTCGAATCGTGCCCCGGCAACGCCATTGTGCGGGCCCGGCGATGATTAACAAATGCCGCATTGAGGCGATAGCGATGTGACGTTCGCCGTTCGACAGTGGGTGCGAATTATGACACTTTCGAGCGGTCGACGTCGCGGTTCCGGCGGACGGGCCGCGGCCTCACTTACGAAGGGAGAAGCCATGTCCTTGGATACCCATCTCGCGACTCTCGAACAACGCCACAACGCGCTGGACAACGAGATTTCGGCGGCTAGGGCCTCGAAGCCGGCCATCAGGGATTCCGAACTCGCCGAGATGAAAAGGCGGAAGCTGAAGTTGAAGGACGAGATCGAGCGTCTCCGCCAGCCCAGGAACTGAGCCTCGCGCCGGGTGCGGTACACCCGCGCCCGGTCGCCCCCGATCCTGTCACTCGAGCATCTTTCTCAGGACGTATTTCTGGATCTTTCCGGTGGAGGTGCGCGGCACCTCGGCGAACCGGATCTCCTTCGGACATTTGAATGCCGCCAGGCGGGCGCGGCAGTGCGCCAGTAGCTCCTCGGCGGTGGCGCTGCAATCGGGCTTCAGCTCGACGAAGGCGAGCGGCGTCTCGCCCCATTTCTCGTCCCGCTTGGCGACCACGGCCACCGTCGCCACCGCCTTGTGCTGGTACAGCGCGTTCTCGACCTCGATCGAGGAGATGTTCTCGCCGCCCGAGATGATGATGTCCTTCGCCCGGTCCTTGAGTTCCACGTAGCCGTCCTCGTGCATCACGCCGAGATCGCCCGAGTGGAACCAGCCGCCGCGAAACGCTTCGGCCGAGGCGGCGGGGTTCTTCAGATAGCCGCGCATGACGATGTTGCCGCGGAACATGACCTCGCCGATCGTCTCGCCGTCGGCGGGCGTCGGCGCCATCGTCTCGGGATCCATCACCGCCAGATTCTCGAGCGCCGGGTACCGCACGCCCTGTCGCGCGGTCTGTGCGGCCCGCGCCGGACCGTCCAGCCCGTCCCAGTCCTCCTTCCATTCGTTCACCACAGCGGGGCCGTAGGTCTCGGTCAGCCCGTAGAGATGCGTCACCTCGAAGCCGGCGTCGCGCATGCCGGCC
Source organism: Aurantimonas sp. (assembly GCA_036252795.1). GTDB lineage: Bacteria > Pseudomonadota > Alphaproteobacteria > Rhizobiales > Rhizobiaceae > Aurantimonas. The sequence continues at coordinate 19,275 of DASYHY010000061.1, forward strand.
AGCACCGACTGCGGGGGAGGGGCGGCGGCCGTGTTGAAGACGACGGTCTGGTTGAATTCGCGCCGCTCCGCCGCTTCGGCGTTGATCAGCATCGACATCACGATCGGGGCGCCGCAGAGATGGGTGACGCCGTGCTCGGCGATCGCCGCATACATCGCCTTCGCCCGCACCCAGCGCAGGCATACGTGGGTGCCGGCCTGCACCGCCAGGGTCCAGGGAAAGCACCAGCCGTTGCAGTGGAACATCGGCAGCGTCCACAGATAGACCGGATGGCGCCCGAGCCCGGCGGCGACGACGTTGGCATAGCCCATCAAGGCTGCGCCGCGGTGATGGTAGACGACGCCCTTCGGGTTGCCGGTCGTGCCCGAGGTGTAGTTGAGCGAGATCGCGTCCCACTCGTCGTCCGGTATCCGCCAGTCGTAGTCGGGGTCGCCTTCGGCCAGCAGCGCCTCGTATTCCAGACCGCCGATGAGATCGCCCTTGGCGACCGGGGCGTCGCCGGGAAATTCCGGATCGTCGTAGTCGACGACCAGCGGCCGGCATGTCGCCATCGCCAGCGCCTCGCGCATGACGGCCGAGAATTCCCGGTCGACGATGACGACCCTTGCCTCCGCATGGTCGAGCTGGAACGCGATGATCGCCGCGTCGAGCCGCGTGTTGATCGACAGGAGCACCGCCCCGGCCATCGGGACGCCGTGGTGAGCCTCGAGCATCGCGGGCGTGTTCGATAGCATCACGGCGACCGTCTCGCCGCGGCCGACGCCGCGCCGATCGAGGGCCGAGGCTAGCTGGCGCGATCGGCGGTAGAACGCGTCGTAGGTCCGGCGGAGCGAACCGTGGATGATCGCGACCCGCTCCGGGTGGACCTGCGCCGCACGGGAGAGGAACGAAAGCGGCGTCAACGGCTGGTAGTTCGCCGCATTGCGGTCGAGATGCTCGTCGTAGATGCCCATTGTCCCCCCAGGTCGTCTTCTCGGCCTTTCGGCCTTTTCGCAATTCATAGAAGACCGTTCGGCGTTCGTCACGAGCCCTGCTGCTCGCCCTGCCGAGACCAGGCTCCGCGAGCTGCTCGCGCGCTTGTGTCAGCGGCCTGTTTCGCAGTGGCTGGGGGATTTGCTACAAGCCCCGCAGGCGTACAGATTGTCGCCGCAGATCCAGACCGAACCCCCGCGAGAAATCCGTTCGCCGATGAATGAAGACCTGATCCGTCCAAGGCTCGTCCTTGTCACGACGCCTCTGTCCGATGCGGATGCCGAGGCCGCGATGCGCGCGGCGCTCGAGGGCGGCGACGTCGCCTCCGTCATCATCGATCCGGCCGGCCGGGACGAGGCGGCGTTCCAGCGCTTCGCCGAGATGCTGGTCCCGCTGATCCAGGCGGCCGGAGCGGCCGCGATCGTTGCCGATGACACGCGCTGCGCCGGTCGGGTGAAGGCGGACGGGATCCATCTGACGGCCGGCGACGTCGGGATCCTGGCCGAGGCGACGGAGCGTTTCACGCCGAAGCTGATCGTCGGCGGGTCCGGCTTCGAGACGCGCCACGAGGCACTGGAGGCCGGCGAGGCGCTTCCTGATTATCTCTTCTTCGGCCGCCTCGGCGCCGATCTCGTCGACGCCCCGCACGAGAAGAATCTCGACATGGCGGAATGGTGGGCCGAGATCGTCGAGATCCCCTGCATCGTCATGGCCGGGCGCAGCCTCGACAGCGTCGGCGAAGCGGCTGCCACGGGGGCGGAATTCGTCGCACTGTCGGCTGCCGTCTTCGCCAATCCGAAGGCGGCGGGTGCCGCGGTCGCCCGGGCGAACGCCATCCTCGACGACTATCCGCGGAGCGAGGCGGCGTGATGCGCAACCGTCGGAACCGTCTGCTGGTCCTGGCGCGGATCGTCGGCGGGATCATCGCCTTTGCCGCCTTGCCGGCGTCGGCGCAGGAGGGGGACGAGAAGGTCTCGATCGAGGAGATGCTGCGCGGATCGCAGGGCGATACCCTGCCGACGCCTGCGGACCCGCCGGAAGAGGCGGCTCCCGAGGAGGCCGCGCCCGGCCTTGGGGCCGCGACGCGCGCCGATCTCGCCTATGGCGCCTTCCAGCGGGGCTTTTATCTGTCGGCCCTTCGGATCGCCGAGCCGCTCGCCAATCTCGGCGACCCGGCGGCGCAGACCCTGCTGGGCGAGATCTATTCCCGCGGCCTCGGCGTGGCGCAGGATTTTGCCGCCGCCGCGAAATGGTACCAGGCAGCCGCTCGCGCGGGCGGCGCCGAGGGGCAGTTCCGCTACGCGATGATGCTGATCGACGGCACGGCCGGCACCCGGGATGTAGCGCAGGCGCGCGACCTCATGAAGGCGGCCGCCGACCAGGGCCTGCCGCTGGCGCAGTACAATTACGCCCAGATGCTCATCGAGGCGGCGCCCAATGCCGGCTTCGAGGAGGCGACGCCGCTGTTCGAGAAGGCGGCCAATGCGGGTGTTCCCGACGCGCAATATGCGATGTCGCAGATCTACGCCTATGGCCGCGGGGTTATCGCCGACGTCGCCCGCGCCCGTTCATGGCTTCGCGCCGCCGCGATCAACGGCCAGGAGGCTGCCCAGATCGAGTACGGGATCTGGCTGATCAACGGCAAGGGCGGGGAGGCGAGGCCGCAGGAAGGGTTCCACTTCCTCAAGCGCGCCGCCGACCGGGGCAACCCGATCGCCATCAACCGGGTGGCCCATCTCTACAAGGACGGGATCGGCACCGAGCCCGACACGCAGGAAGCCGCCAAATGGGCGGTCCTCGCGAAGCGCCTCGCCAACACCGATCCGGTCCTCGACGACTTCTTTCGCGGTCTCGACCTCGCCACGCAGAAATCGGCGCTGGAGGCCGCCAACCGGCTGGGCTCGGGGTAGGGCGCGCGGCCAGACTTGAAAGAAACGCGTGATTGTGGTCTTGAGCCGCCAACGGCGAGCTTCGTGCGCGATCTCGGCGCGCTTGTGCATGGCCTGCCGCGGCGCCCCGCACGAGCGACCGCGCCTGACGCTACGCCCGACCGATCATGCTGCGCGACCGGCGACCGGATCGCGACCGAACCCTTCGAGAGCTTCATGAAGATCAACGGAAACGAAATCCGCCCCGGCAACGTCATCGAGCACAACGGCGGGCTGTGGGCGGCGATCAAGACCGCCCATGTCAAGCCCGGCAAGGGCGGTGCTTTCGCCCAGGTCGAGCTCAAGAACCTCATCGACGGGACGAAGCTCAACGAGCGGTTCCGCGCGTCGGAGACGGTCGAGCGGGTGCGGCTGGAGCAGAACGACTACCAGTTCCTCTACGCCGAAGGCGAGATGCTGGTGTTCATGGACACCGGGACCTACGAGCAGCTCGAGCTCCAGAAGGATTTCGTCGGCGACCGCGCGGCCTTCCTGCAGGACGGCATGATGGTCACCGTCGAGAGCCACGAGGACAAGCCGATCGGCATCAAGCTTCCCGACCAGGTGGTGCTGACGATCGTTGAAGCCGACCCGGTTGTGAAGGGGCAGACCGCAGCCTCATCCTACAAGCCGGCGGTCATGGACAACGGCATCCGTGTGATGGTGCCGCCTTTCATCGAGGCCGGCGAGAAGATCCTCGTCGACACCAACGAGATCACCTATCTGCGGCGCGCCGACTGATCCTCGCCCGCACTGGCATTCCTCTTCCGCAGGCCGCTTTGCGGCCCGCCGGCTCCTTTCCGAAAGCATGACATGGCCCGTTCCGCCCTTCTCAACGTGATGACGCAGGCCGCCATGAAGGCCGGCCGCGGGCTGATCCGCGATTTCGGCGAAGTCCAGAACCTGCAGGTCTCGATGAAGGGGCCCGCCGACTTCGTCTCGAACGCCGACCGCCGGGCCGAGGAGGTGATCTTTCAGGAACTGTCGCGCGCCCGCCCGGACTGGGGTTTCCTGATGGAGGAGCGCGGCACCGTCGAGGGCCGGGACCCGCAGCACCGCTGGATCGTCGATCCGCTGGACGGCACGACGAACTTCCTTCACGGCCTGCCGATGTTCGCCGTCTCGATCGCGCTGGAGCGCGACGGCCAGCTCGTGGCCGGCGTCATCCTCAACCCGGCCATGGACGAGCTCTACACGGCGGAGAAGGGCGGTGGCGCGTTCCTCAACGACCGCCGGCTGCGCGTCGCTGCACGCCAGCGCCTGCCGGAATCCCTGTTTGCCACCGGCATTCCGTTTCTCGGCCAGGGCGATCACGCCGCGTCGCTCTACGAGATGCGTCAGATCATGGGCGAGAGCTCCGGCATCCGCCGGATGGGAGCGGCGTCTCTCGACCTCGCTTACGTCGCCGCCGGCCGCTTCGACGGCTATTGGGAGCGGGCCCTGCGTCCCTGGGATGTCGCGGCCGGCGCGGTGCTGGTGCGTGAGGCGGGCGGATTCCTCTCGGGCATCGACGGCGAGAAATTCGACCACATGCAGGGCGACGTCGCCTGTGGCAATGAATTCATGCACAAGGCGCTCGTCGAACAGCTTCGGCTGGCGACGTCGAAGCGTCGGGCGGCCAGTGCATCCTGAGGCTTCGGTCTTGTCGGAAACCGCGTAACTTAACGAGAATTTAAGCCATAGGCTGCTGCGTTGCAGCGATCGACGTTTAAATGCGCCGCATTGTTGCCTATTGTCGAACGGGTATTCGAGTACAAGCGGCGTGGGAGACGACATGCCCGGAATGCGCTTTCGTGCGGATCGCCGCCGTCTGTGGCACCGGGACCCCCCGCGGGAGTTGATGGAACGCGATGCAGGTCTTCAGTTCGCCGACAGCCAAGACGGGCAGACCGGACGATTACGACCCGACCCGGCTCTCCAGCCCGCTCGTGTTCCTGTGGTCGATGCTGGTGTTTCTCGCGCTCGTGGGCTTCGTCGCCGCCATTCTCGGTCGTCAGGTAGCGTCCGCCTTCGCGACCAACCCGGGTCTTAACGGCCTCATCATCGGCGTCCTCTGCGTCGGCATCTTTCTGGCGCTGCTGCAGGTGCTGCGGTTGCAGCGGGAGGTCCGGTGGGTCAACGCCTATCGCGACGGCGCCGACGATTTCGACCAGATGAAGGATCCGGTGCTGCTTGCGCCGATGCGTGCGCTGATCGGCCGGCGCCGGTCGCTGTCCCTGTCCACCCAGTCGATGCGCTCGATCCTCGACTCGATCGCGACGCGCCTCGATGAGACCCGCGACATCGCCCGCTACCTCATCGGCCTGCTGGTATTCCTCGGTCTGCTCGGCACGTTCTGGGGCCTGTTGCGGACGATCGGCTCGATCGGCGCCACGATTCAGGGCCTCGATCCGTCGATGGGCGACACCAACGCCATCCTCGACTCGCTCAAGGCGGGTCTCGCGGCACCGCTTTCCGGCATGGGCACGGCCTTCTCGTCCTCGCTCTTCGGCCTGTCCGGCTCCCTCGTCCTTGGTTTCCTCGACCTGCAGATCGGCCGGGCGCAGAACCGGTTCTACACCGAGCTCGAGAACTGGCTGTCCTCGGTCACCGATGTCGGCTCCGACATGGTGCTGGCGCCAGGCGTCGCCGGCGAAGGCAGCAGCGACCTGCGCGTCCTCTCGGAGCGCCTCGGGAAGCTGGTGCAGGACCAGGGGACCAGCCCGAGGACCAGCGCCGCCATGGCCAATCTGGCGGAGAGCATCCAGGGACTGGTGCAGCACATGCGCGGCGAGCAGCAGATCCTGCGCGACTTCGTGGAGGCGCAGGCGGGCGAGCAGCGCGAATTGCGCAAGGTGCTGGAGCGTCTCTCCGGCCAGATCGGCAACGGCGACAAGGGTCGCTGATCCATGGCGCTCTCGAGGAACCGTCGGAGCGAACGCAATATCGACTACTGGCCCGGCTTCGTCGACGCCCTGTCGACGCTGCTTCTGGCGATCATGTTCCTGCTGTCGGTGTTCGTGCTGGCACAGTTCATCCTGTCCCGCGAGATTTCCGGCCAGGACGAGGTGCTGGACCGGCTGAACAGCCAGATCAACGAACTGACCCAGCTTCTGGCACTCGAGCGTTCCGCCAGCCAGGACGCCGATGACCAGATCGCCTCGCTGCGGGCTTCGCTCGCCTCTGTCGATGCCGAGCGCAGCCGCCTCCAGCAGGCGCTCGATTCCGGCTCCGGCTCGGCTGCCCTGGCCGGCGAGCAGGTGGGCCGGCTGGAATCCGCGCTGGACGAGGAGAGGGCGCTGTCGCAGCGGGCGCGAAGCCAGGTGGAGCTTCTGAACCAGCAGCTTTCGGCGCTCCGCCAGCAGATCGCCGCGCTGGAAAGCGCGCTCGAGGTCTCCGAAGAGCGCGATGCCGAAAGCCGCACCCGCATCGCCGATCTCGGGCGCCGGCTCAACGTGGCCCTCGCCCAGCGCGTCCAGGAGCTTGCCCGCTACCGCTCCGACTTCTTCGGCCGTCTGCGCGAGATCCTGTCCGATCGCGAGAACATCCGCATCGTTGGCGACCGCTTCGTCTTCCAGTCGGAAGTCCTGTTCCCCTCGGGAGCGGCCGTGCTGCAGCCGGAGGGCCAGGACGAGATGGCGACGCTCGCCGCCGCGATACGTGATCTCGCGCGGGAGATCCCATCGGACATCAACTGGATCATCCGCGTCGACGGCCATACCGACAACGTGCCGATCAGTGGCGGCCGCTTCGAGGACAACTGGGAGCTGTCCACCGAGCGCGCGACCGCCGTGGTCAAGTACCTGATCTCGCAGGGCGTGCCGCCGGACCGCCTCGCCGCCACTGGCTTCGGCGAATACCAGCCGCTCGAGCCGGGCGACACTCCCGAGGCCCGCGCCCGCAACCGGCGGATCGAGTTCAAGCTCACCGAGCGCTGACTGGCCGTTCGTCGGCGCTCCGGTCGCGCCGCGGGCGCCGGCGCGGCAGGACGATTGACGCCCCCGGCAGGGCCGTGCCAGCATTCCTCCCGTAAGGGCACCACCTTATCAAAGACCGTGTGACAAGCACGGCAGGGAGGAAACATGTACAGATTGCTGATGAGCACGGTGGCCGTCGCCGGCCTCGTGGCCGCGACGGGTGCGCTCGCCCAGAGCGACGACAACATGACAAAGCTGCGGGGGATGCAGTCGACCGGAACGTCGATGGACTTCCGCACAATCGACCAGAGCGGCGACTACGCCGACCAGCTGCGGGCCAATCTCGAGAACATCGAGCTTCCCAACGGCTTCGAGATCGAGCTCTACGCCGTGGTTCCGGACGCCCGGCACATCGCGATCGGGCCGCAGGGCGTGGTGACCTTCGTCGGCACCCGCAAGCAGGATGTGTGGGCTGTCACCGACCGGGACAAGAATCGCGTCGCCGACGAGGTCAAGCAGTTCGCCCCATCCATCGAGATGACGATCCCGAACGGCGTCTGCTTCTCCAAGGACGGCTTCCTGTATCTTGCGGAGCAGAACCGCGTGCTGGTCCTGCCGGCGGCCGAGTTCTTCTACGAGAGCCCGGATGTCGCCGTGGACGAGGTCGTGCCGAAGGGCGAGCTGGTCCCCGCCAGCGAGGAGTCGTTCAACCACACGGCCCGCGTCTGCCGCATCGGCCCCGACGACAAGCTCTACATCTCGCTGGGCCAGCCGTACAACGTGCCGCCGCCCGAGAAGGCCGGCCTCTATGACCGGACCGGCATCGGCGGCATCATCCGCATGAATCGCGACGGTTCCGGTCGCGAGGTGTTTGCCCGCGGTGTCCGCAATTCGGTCGGCATGCAGTTCAACCCGGAGAACGGCGATCTCTGGTTCACCGACAATCAGGTCGACGGAATGGGTGACGACATCCCCCCGGGCGAGCTGAACCGCGCCACGCAGGCCGGGCAGAACTTCGGTTTCCCCTGGTATGGCGGCGGCACCGTTCGCACCAACGAGTACAAGGACAGCGAGATTCCGGCCGACGCGGTGCCGCCGGAGGTCGAGATGGACGCCCACGCTGCCGATCTCGGCATGGACTTCTACACCGGCACCAGCTTCCCGCAGAAGTACCGGGGCGGGATCTTCTCGGCCCAGCATGGCTCGTGGAACCGGACCGACCCGGTCGGGGCGCGGGTGATGTTCACGGCCCTGAACGAGGACGGGACTGCCGGCGAGACCGAAGTCTTCGCCGAGGGGTGGCTGGCCGACAGCGGCGAATATATCGGCCGACCGGTCGACGTCGCGGTGATGAAGGACGGCTCGCTCCTGGTCTCCGACGACCTTGCCGGCGCGCTCTACCGGATCTCGTACGAGAACTGAGGCTGGAGTCACCGAGGCTCCTGCGCCCGAAAGGCGCGGGAGCTGGCGGCCTGCCGCCTCCGTTGCGAGGCGGCAGGTCCCCGCTGCCCCAAATTCCTGAGAGAAAGATCCGAGATGAGCCCAATCTTGCGGCTGACCGCGGCGTTGTGCGTGTTGCCCTTGGTCGCCGGCCCGGTCCTTGCCGCCGATCTCGCGGCAGGGCGGGAGAAGGCGCAGTTGTGCACTACCTGCCATGGGCGCGACGGCATCGCCACCGCGCCCGACGCGCCCAATCTCGCGGGTGACAGCAGCATCTATCTCAAAGAGCAGCTGAAGGCATTCCGCGACGGCCGCCGCCAGCATCACCAGATGTCGATCATCGCGCAGGGCCTGAGCGACGAGGATATCGCCGATCTCTCCGCGTGGTACGAGGCGATCGAGGTCACTGCGACCCTGCCGTCGCTCTGAAGGCGAGCGACGGCCAGGAGCCGGTCGGCCGCGCCGGTCGCGGCCGAGCCGACACGGCTTTACTGTGCCGTGATGGTCTGCATGACGAGCTGCTCGTCGACGCGGATGGGGCCGTCTTCCGTGGCACCCAGCGTGTACTCGAAGATGCCGGTCTGCGAACCGCCGGCCTCCGAATGCACCATGAGCATCAGCATGTCGCCGCTGGCGACGTCCTCCTGGAGAATGACGGCCACGTCGTCGGTCGTGCCGGCGCGGATCGGCGCGTAGCCCACGACCGGCCCGGGGGCCATCTCCGCATCCGTGCGATGGACGACCAGCCAGCCGTTCTCCTGCGCCATGACGGCGTCGGCGCTGACGATGCCGTTCGAGAGGTCCTGATCGGAAGCCGTGACGCCGGGGGCCATGTCGGACTGGGCGAGTGCCGTCGTCGTCAGTGCGGCGGTGGCGCAGATCGTGAGCATCATGCGGTTCATGTGGTCGTCCTTTGATTCCGGACCCTGTGCGGCCCGGGAAGAGACGATCGCCCCGCGGAAAGGATGCATGGCTGGCTAATCAGTGATCGCGCATCCGGCGCAACTGACTTTTCCGTCATTGCCGACGGCCGGACTTGCGCCGGGCAGGCGATCGCCTACTCCGCCGCCTCGCGCCCTGCTTCCCAACCGTTGAACTGCAGGCGGGCGAGGCGCGCATAGAGGCCGTTCCGGGCGACCAGCGCCTGGTGCGTGCCTTCCTCGGCGACGCGGCCCTCGTCGAGAACGAGGATCCGGTCAGCCTTGAGCACGGTGGCGAGGCGGTGCGCGATGACCAGCGTGGTGCGCCCTTCCATCAGCTTCTCCAGCGCGATCTGCACCAGCTTCTCGCTCTCGGCGTCGAGTGCGGAGGTCGCCTCGTCCAGCAGGAGGATCGGCGCGTCGCGCAGGATGGCACGCGCGATCGCGATGCGCTGGCGCTGGCCGCCCGACAGCGTGATGCCGCGCTCGCCGATGACCGTGGCATAGCCCTCGTCCAGCGCCTCAATGAAGCCGTCTGCCAGCGCGGAGCGGGCGGCGGCACGGATCCGCGCATCGTCCGCCTCGATCTCCCCGAAGCCGATATTCTCCGCCGCGTTCGCCGCGAAGATGGAGACGTCCTGCGGCACCAGCGCGATGCGGCTGCGCAGCGCGTGGAGATCCGCCTGCCTGATGTCGATCCCGTCGACGAGGATGCGCCCGGCGTCCGGGTCATAGAAGCGCTCGATGAGGGAGAAGAGGGTCGACTTGCCGGCACCGGAGGGCCCGACGATCGCCACGGTCTCCCCCGGACGGACCGAGAAGGAGAGCCCGTTCACCGTCGGCATGTCGGGCCGGCTCGGATAGGCGAAGCTCACGTCCTCGAACACCACGGCACCCTGCGCGGGAACCGGCATCGGCAGCGGATCGGCCGCCTGCTGCACGCCCGGCTCCTCGGTCAGCAACTCGCTGAGCCGCTCGGCGGCGCCGGCCGCCTGTGCGAGCTCGCCCCAGACCTCTGACAGCTGCCCCAGCGCGCCCGCCGCGAATACGGCGTAGAGCAGGAACTGGCCGAGCGTGCCCGGCGTCATCGTCCCCTCCGTCACCTGCTGGGCGCCGATCCAGAGCACGGCGATGATCGAGCCGAAGATCAGGAAGATGGCGAAGGCCGTCAGGAAGGCGCGCGCGGTGATCGAGGCGCGCGCCGCGCCGAAGGCGAGGTCGACTGCCCGGGAGAAGCGGCCGGATGCCGCTGCCTCCCCCGTGAAGGCCTGGACCGTGCGCATCGCGCCGATCGCCTCGCTGGCATAGGCGGTGGCGTTCGCCAGCGTATCCTGTGCGAGGCGCGAGCGGCGCCGGACGGAGCGTCCGAACGCGACGAGCGGCAGGACGATGACCGGGATCGCGGCGATGACGATCAGCGACAGGCCGGCGCTGGTGACCACCATCATCGTCACCGCGCCGAAGAACAGGATGGCATTGCGCAGCGCCAGCGAGGCGGTGGCGCCGACGGCCGACTTCACCTGCGTGGTGTCGGCGCTCAGCCGCGAGATGATCTCGCCCGACATGGAACGGTCGAAGAAATCCGGCGACAGGCGGGTGATGTGCGCGAAGACGTCCTTGCGAAGGTCCGCGACCACCCGTTCGCCCAGGGTGATGACGAAGAAATACCGTCCCGCGCTGGCCCCGGCCAGGACGAGGGCGAGCAGGATCAGCGTTGCGAAATAGAGATCGATGAAGCCGGTATCGGACCGGGTGAAACCCTGGTCGACCATGCGCCGGACTGCCAGCGGGAGGGACAGGGTGGTGATGGCGGCGAGCGACAGGCAGATGACGGCTCCCGTCATCAATCCCTTGTAGCGGAGCATGTAGGGTGCGAGACGCCCCAGCGGTCGCAGATTTCGCCGTCTGGCCGTTCCATTCTGCTTCGCTGTGCTGATGTCGTCCACACTCGTCTCCGGAATGTTGCGCGTCGGCGCGGCCCTTGTGCCACGACCGGCCCTGATGTATAGGCTCGGCCCAGATTTTGGAAGCGAAGCGCTCCGCGATCCCCGCGACATCGAGACAGTCGGGCGGCCTGGCCGAAGCGGCTGGAGCGTGCCGGGGGAGCCGGCAGGACCAAGGACCGAAGCGATGAAGAAAGACATCCACCCGAACTACCACAACATCACCATCGTGATGACCAACGGCACCGAGTACCAGACCCGGTCGACGTGGGGTTCTGAGGGCGACAAGATGAATCTCGACATCGACCCGACCAGCCACCCCGCCTGGACCGGCGGCAACCAGCACCTTCTCGACCGCGGCGGCCGCGTGTCGCGCTTCAAGAAGCGGTACGAAGGCCTCGGCATCTGAGGTTTGCGATCATATCGTGCAAAAAGTCCGGCCTTTGCGCCGGGCTTTTTCGTTAGGGCCCGCCGATCTGCCGAGGGTCATCGACATTTTCTGCTGTCGGACATCGTCGCGTCCGCGATGGTACGGCGACGCCTCTGCATGCGCCCCCAGCGTAGGCTCAGCACCCCGCTCCTTTGCGGTGGGGCGGCCTCGCCTCGGCGGGTCTCAGCGATCCAGTGGCGGGCGGTGGAAGAACAGGTCGTAACCGCAGAGGAGAACGGTGGCGAGCACCACCATGCCGAGATCGAGCGTCGTCACTTTGGTGACGAGCACCAGCAGGAAGACGCAGAAGACCGCGAACGCCAAGACCGACAGTAGCCGTTCCAAAATCATCCCTGCATCTCCCTTTCGAACAGTGTTTCGAGCCATTGAGCCGTGCGCAGCAGCCGGCCGTCCTCGCCGCGGCGACCGACCAGCTGGACGCCCATCGGCTGACCGTCCGGCGTCGCCAGCAGCGGTAGCGTGACGCTCGGCACGCCGAGGAACGTCCACAGAGTATTGAACGCGGTCGCATCCTCGTCGGCGCCGGCCGGGCCCGTCGCGGCAGGCGTGAGGATAGCGTCGCACCGTTCGAAGATCGCGTCGAGCCCCGCGTGCAGCACCGTCCGCCAGTCGAGCGCCGCCAGATACTCCCGGGCGAGGATGGTGTCGCCGCTGTCGAGATCGCGGGAGAGGGACGTGGGCAGGGCGTCGGCGTGCCGCTGCCGCAGGCCGGTCAGGTTCTTCGCCATCTCCGCCAGCGCCACCCGTTCCGCGAGGACACGGCTGTCGGCGAAGATCGCCGGCAGGGGCGCATCGAACGAGCGATCGCCGAGTATCTCCGTCACCTCGCCGAAGGCCTCGTGCATCTGCGGATCGGCGCGGTCCCACCAGGGGGTCCGCACGAAGGCGAGGGTCGGCACCACCGGCGGTTCGGTGCCGGCGTGTTCCAGCAGGCGCGGATGCGGCGACAGCGAGGTCGCGGCGTCGGCGGCGTCGAAGCCGAACAGCGCCTCGGCGAGGAGCGCCGCACCCGCCACGTTCCGGGCGAACACGCCGGGCGCATCCAGCGTCGGAATGAGGTCGAGCGTGCCGCGCCGCGAGATCGATCCGAAGCTTGGCCGGTAGCCGGTGACGCCCGCCCGGGCCGCCGCGCCGATGAGCGAGGAGCGGCCGTCTATGGCGACGGCCAGCGGAGCGACGGCCGAGGCCACGGCGGTCGCCGCGCCCCCGGCGGACGCTGGCGACTGCTCGTCATCGCCACGGTCCGCTGCCAGTTCCCCGCCGCGCGTCTTGCCCGCGACCATGGCCCCGGCACTTCGCAGCCGTTCGACGATCGCGGATTCATTTTCCGGCACACGACCCTTGAAGGGCGCAAGGCCCCGCTCCGTCGGGATCCAGGCGGTGTCGATCGCGTCGTCCACCGCGACCGGCAGACCATGCAGCGCGCCGATCGCCCGACCGCGTCCGCGATAGGCGTCGAGCGAGGCCGCCTGCCGCCGCGCGAAGATCGCATCGAACCAGACGAAGCCGGTTGCGGCGGCGCCTTGCGTCTCGACACGGGCGATCATCGCCTCTGCAAGGCCGCTCGCTCGCATGGCACCGCTCGCCAGCCGCTCCCGCATGACCGGGACCGGAAGATCGAGGACCCTTCGATCAGCCATAGAAGACGCTGGGAAGGTAGAAGACGATCTGCGGGAAGATGTAGACGATCGCCATCGCCACGAACACCATGAACAGGAACGGCATGATGCCCTTGAATATCTGCGTCAGGCGCACCTCCGGCGGCGCGATCCCCTTCAGATAGTACGCGCTCATCGCCATCGGCGGCGTGAGGAACGATGTCTGCAGGTTCAGCGCGACGAGGATGCCGAAGAACAGCGGGTCGATGTCGAACATTGCCAGCAGCGGCAGGAAGATCGGCACGAAGATGATGATGATCTCGCTCCACTCCAGCGGCCAGCCGAGCAGGAAGATGATCAGCTGGGCGAGCAGCAGGAACTGCAGCGGCGTCAGGTCGAGACCCTGCACGAACTCCGAGATCACCGCCTCGCCGCCGAGATAGGAGAAGACCGAGGAGAAGACGTAGGAGCCGACGAAGAGCCAGCAGACCATCGCCGTGGTGCGCACCGTCAGGTACACCGACTCGCGCAGCCGCTGGAATGTCATCGCCCGGTAGACCACCGCCAGCGCGAGCCCGCCCAGCGCGCCGATCGCGGCCGCTTCCGTCGGCGTGGCGAGGCCGAACAGGATCGAGCCGAGAACCGCCATGATCAGCACGAAGAGCGGCAGGAACGACGTGACGATCATCCAGATCAGCCGGCCCAGCGGCACGTCGGGGACCTCGCCGGGCGCTGGCTTCGGCGCGACGGAGGGTTGCAGGATTGAGCGCCCGACGACGTAAACCAGATAAAGCCCGACCAGCAGAAGGCCCGGAAGCAGGGCACCGGCATAGAGCCGCACGATCGAGGTGCCGGATGCCGCCGCGTAGACGATGAGCATGATCGAGGGCGGGATCAGGATGCCGAGCGTGCCGCCGGCGCAGATGATGCCGGAAGCAAAGGACTGGTCGTAGCGCGCCTTCAGCATCGCCGGCAGGGCGAGCAGCCCCATCAGCGTCACCACCGCTCCGACGATGCCGGTGGCCGTGGCGAACAACGCACAGGTAATCAGGGCGGCGACGCCGAGCGAGCCCGGGACGTTCTTCGACGCGATGTTCAGCGTCGTGAAGAGGCGGTTGACGATGTTGGCGCGCTCGACGACGTAACCCATGAAGAGGAACAGCGGGACGGCGGTCAGCACCTCGTTGCTCATCACCGTGTAGGTCTGGTTGATGAACAGGTCGAATATTCGGCTGTTGAAGAACCCGTCGAGCCACAGGCTGACACTGTCGTAGGTGCTCGCCTCCTCGCCGAGGCGGTTGAAGGCGCGCCACATCCGGTCGCCGTCGAAATAGGCGTAGTAGCCAAAGCCGATACCCATGGCCATCAGGGTGAAGGCGATCGGAAATCCGAGGAAGACGAGGAAGATGAACAGCCCCAGCATGAACAGGGCAAGCTGCGGTTCGGTCATGGATGTGCGTCGCTTTCGGCGGCCGTGGCCTTGTTGAGAATGACGTTCTCGGTCTCCTGCACGTCCTCGTCGGCGCGCATCCAGGAGCCGGTGCGAATGCAGACGATGCAGCGCAGGATCTCGGCGATGCCCTGGATGAACAGGAGGATGCCGGCGGCGACCATGACGGCCTTGAACTGGTAGATCGGGATGCCGGCGGGGCTGTTGACGCTGACCTCGCCGTAGCCGACCGAGCGGGCTGCGTACTTCCAGCCGGTGATGATCAGGGCGGTCACGCCGGGGAAGAAGAAGAAGATATAGAGGATCAGGTCGACGGTCGCCTGGGTCCGTGGCTGCCAGAGCCGGTAGAGGAAGTCGCCGCGGACGTGGCCGCCGCGCGACAGCGTGTAGGCGCCGCCCATCATGAACAGCGTGCCGTACATGATGAAGGAGACGTCGAACGCCCAGGCGGTCGGACTGTTGAGCACGTATCGGACGAAGACTTCGTAACTCGTGCCGAAGGTCATCAGCATGATCAACCAGCCGAACGTCTTGCCGAAGGCGGCCGACAGCGAGTCGGCGAAGCGAATGAAAGCGACCATGGGTCCGGGATCCGTCTGCAGAAAGGCCCGGTGGCGTTGGCCACCGGGCTGATTCAATGATTCTGCTGGAGTTCGATCAGCTGTCGAGCTTGCCCGGGAAGAAATGCTCGTAGGCCAGGCGGTAATCCGGCGAGTTGAGGATTTCGTAGTACGTCACCCGCTCGACCCATTCGCGCTGGCTGTCCAGCACCTTCTTCATGAACGGGTCGGTCTCCAGTTCGGTGATCATCTCGGACCAGGCGTCGAGCTGCGCCTGAAGGATCTCCGTCGGCGTCTGGTGGACCGTGACGCCGCTTTCGCTCTGCAGCTTCTGCAGGTCGGCGGAATAATTGTCGAGAGCGAACGCGGTGTTCGCCGTCGATGCCGCCTCGACTGCGTATTCCATGATGGCGCGGAGATCTTCGTCGAGATCCTCCATGAAGTCCCGGTTGAACAGGAACTCGAACGCTTCCGATGCCTGATGGTAGGAGCCGAGATAGTAGTTCTTGGCGACGTCCTGCGCGCCGAAGCGCATGTCGGACGACGGATTGTTGAACTCGAAGGCATCGATGACGCCGCGCTCCATCGCCGGCACGATCTCGCCGCCGGGCAGCTGGGTCACGCTCATGCCCATCGACTGCATGAGATCGGCAGCCAGGCCCACCGTGCGGTACTTGAAGCCGTTGATGTCGGCGACGGTGTTGACCTCGTTCTTGAACCAGCCGAAGGGCTGCGCCGGCATCGGGAAGCCGAGAAGCCCCACGATGTTGAGGCCCATGTTGTCCTGGGTAAGCTCGCGGTACAACTCGCGCCCGCCGCCCTGGTAGAACCAGGAGAGCATCGTCGTCGGATTGCCGCCGAAGACGGGGCCGGTGCCGAACAGCGACGCGGCCTTGTTCTTTCCGTACCAGTAGGCGGACACCGAGTGCGCCACGTCGAGCACGCCGTCATTGACCGCATCGATGACCTGGAACGCGCCCACGACCGCGCCTGCCGGCAGGAGGTCGATCGAAATGCGACCGCCGCTCATCTGCTCGACACGCTCGACATACTGGCGGGCCATGTCCATCCAGATGTCCGAGGCCGGCCAGGACGTCTGCATCTTCACCACGAGCGGCGACTGCGCGAGGACCGCGGGTGCGGCCAGGCTGGTCGCCGCGGCTCCCGCCACCACGGCGCCGCCGCGCAGGAATTTGCGTCGTGATACGGTGGCATCCGCCGTCGGCGTTACCAGACCGTTATTTGTGCGTCGCACCATGATATTCCTCCCTTACAGTTTTCAACGAAAGCTAAGTCTCGTGCCTCCCAGCGCGGCAAAGATTGCCGATTAGTCCTCTTGCGTCAATGAACTGTTGGACGATTAAAGCGGCCGCAGCCGCGGAAAGGCACGCGTGCGCCTGCGAAACGGCCGGCGCGCGCAGCACGGCGTCGCGGGCATCGCATGACGCGTGAGTTCGGCGGCGCCCGGCAGGCGCCGCTCCGTCGCGATCAGGGCAGGGGCTTCGGGTTGGCCGGCTTCGGCACCGGCGCGATCAGCCGTTGAAGGCGGTCTTCAGCAGGTTGATCTGCTCGCCCACCGGATTCGTTGCCGGTCCGCCTTCGTGGCGCGCAGCCTCGCCGTAGATTTCCCGGTCCAGCATGGCGATCCGCCGCTCGAGCTTGATCGCCCGATCGACGATGTGGCGAAATGTCTCCGGCAGTTCGGCATATTGGGGCGACTCGCGGGCGCTGCCGAGCCCTTCCAGCCGCACCTTGACCTTCTCCGCCTCCACCTGCGCCCGCGACATGTCGCCCTGGTTGGCGGCACGCTGGAGCAATAGCCACGACGCGACCTGCATCAGCCGCGTGGTCAGGCGCATCGACTCCGCGGCGTAGAGCGTGGCGCCCGCCTTGGACATCGCCTTCGCCTCGAGCCGGCCGGCGCCGTCGAGATAGATCGCGGTTTCGTCGACCAGCGCCATCCCCTCGTTGAAGAGGGGCTGGAACGAGCGTGAGAACGCCAGATGCTCGGCAAGCCGGATCGTCCGGTCTTCGGGGTGGGAATCGTTGATCTGCATGGTCATAGCCTGCGACAGTCTCCCGGCGGCCTGCGTCACGCCCGTCTCGGCAGGACGAAGATTCGTGCTTTGCGGGAAAGTGCGGCGAGACCCCCTGCTTGGCAAGCGCATGCCGGTAACAATGGTTAATCCGCCTTAAGCTATCCGCCGAGGCGAAGGACCGCGAAACACCAAAAAAAAGAGCCGCGAAAGCGGCTCTCAGGAGTTTCAACAGGGAGGCGTCAAACGGGGCGGAGACCGCTCCGTCTATCCAGCAATCTGGACCGACCAAAGTTAAACACCGGAAACCTTACCCGGGGATTAACGGCGCCTCGCCATCGAAAGATTCTCTCTACCTTCCCGGGCCGGAGGCACAAGATGACGAACGAAATGACGGTCATGCAGCTCGACGGGTTCGGCGGCCCGGAGGTTCTGAAACCCGGGCACCGGCCCGTGCCGCAGCCTGGCTCGGGCGAGATCCGCGTGGCGGTTGCCGCCGCCGGGGTGAACCGGCCCGACGTGCTGCAGCGACTCGGCGTCTATCCCCCGCCGGCAGGCGCGCCCGACTGGCCGGGGCTCGAGATCGCCGGCACCGTCGACGCGGTCGGCGACGGCGCGACGCGCTACAGGGTGGGCGACCGCGTGACGGCCCTCGTTCCGGGCGGCGGCTATGCGACCTATGCCACGGTTGCCGAGGCGAACGCACTGCCGGTGCCGAAGGGAATGTCCCTCGAGGAGGCCGCCGGCATCCCGGAAACCTTCTTCACCGTCTGGCACAATGTCTTCCAGCGGGGCGGGCTGGCTTCCGGCGAGACGTTTCTCGTCCATGGCGGCACCTCCGGCATCGGCACGACCGCGATCCAGCTCGCCCGCGCGTTCGGGGCGCGGGTGTTCGCGACCGCCGGCAGCGACGACAAGTGCCGCGCTGCCGAGCGTCTCGGAGCGGAACTGTGCGTGAACTACCGGAGCGGCGACTTCGTGCCGGCCCTGAGCGAGGCGACCGGGGGCAGGGGGATGGACCTCATCCTCGACATGGTCGGCGGCGACTACACGAATCGCAACCTGAAGCTGGCCGCCGAGGATGGGCGCATCGTGCAGATCGCCTTCCTGAAGGGCCCGAAGGTGGAGATCGACCTCAATCTCGTCATGCGCAAGCGGCTGACCCTCACCGGCTCGACACTCCGGGCAAGATCGGTCGCATTCAAGGCTCAGATCGCCCGCGAGCTCGAGAAGCATGTGTGGCCGCTGCTTGCCGACGGCACCGTCCGGCCGCTGATCGAGGCACGCTACCGGCTCGATCAGGCCGCGGAGGCGCATCGGCACATGGACGAGGATCACATCGGGAAGATCGTGCTGACGATCTGAGGCTGCGGCGAGGCGGGAGCCGTTGCAGTGGCCACGCCGGACGGGGAGTCCACGTGCCGTGGAATTCGCGACGGCCGGTGCCCCGTCCTTGCACCGCTCCTGCCGACACCTTATAACGGCCACCAATTCCAAGACATGTGGTGAGAACCCACGGCCTTCCTTCCGGGGCGGGCACTAAGGAGGATTGTATCCGTGGCACAGCAACTATTGATGCCGAAGGCGACGGCGGTCTGGCTCGTCGACAACACCTCGCTTTCCTTCGAGCAGATCGCCGATTTCTGCACGCTGCATCCGCTCGAGGTGAAGGCGATCGCCGACGGCGAGTCGGCGCAGGGCATCAAGGGTCTCGATCCGTTGATGAACGGCCAGCTGACCCGCGACGAGATCGAGAAGGCCGAGAAGGATTCCAACCACCGGCTCAAGCTCGCCGCGCCGAAGGTGCGCGTGCCGGAGGCGAAGCGGAAGGCGCCGCGCTACACGCCGGTGTCGAAGCGCCAGGATCGGCCGAACGCGATCCTCTGGCTGGTGCGCAACCATCCGGAGCTGAAGGACGCCCAGATCTCGCGCCTGGTCGGGACGACGAAGAACACCATCCAGCAGATCCGCGAGCGCACGCACTGGAACTCCGCCAGCCTCCAGCCGATGGACCCGGTGACGCTCGGCCTGTGCTCGCAGATCGACCTCGACCTGGAGGTCGAGAAGGCCTCGCGCGGCATCGTGCGTCCCGAGGAGATCGCCGAGGAGGAGCGGCTGCTGTCGGCCTCGCAGACCCAGAACTGGGATCATCGCCAGCAGCCTGCCGCACCCGCGGAGGACGCAGAGCTCGATGCGGCGGCGGTGTTTGCCAAGCTCACCTCGATGCGGCGCACCGAGACGGACGAAGAAGAAGACGATCGGGGCTGACCGGCACCGTACGCGCCGCGGCGGGGCTCTCGGTCCCCGGCGCGGTCGGCCGCGAAGGCTGCCGGCTCAGCCTTCCTCCGGCACCGGCATCGTGTAGTTGAGGCCGAGCCGGCCACCGTCGGCGTAGATCGTCTGCCCGGTCACATAGCTCGCGTCTCTGGAAGCCAGGAAGGCGGCCACGCCCGCGATCTCCTCGGGGTCGCCGATCCGGCCGAGCGGGGTGCGCGACAGGATCTTCCGTTTCGCCGCCTCGTCGCTCGCCACCGCCTTCAGGAGGTCGGTCATGATCGAGCCGGGGCCGATGGCATTGACCCTGATGCCGTAAGGGGCCAGCGACAGCGCCATGACCTTCGTCAGCTGGCTGATCCCGCCTTTCGACACCGAATAAGCAACCTGGTCCGCCAGCGCGAAGACGGCGTTCACCGACGACATGTTGATGATCGACCCCGGCTGGCCGCCCGCCATCACCTTCTCGACCATGTGCTTAGCGACCGCTTGGCCGCAGAGGAAGGAACCCTTGAGGTTCACGTCGAGGACGCGCTCGAAGGCGCTTTCCTCCAGTTCGAGGAAGTCCGCCTTGTGGACGATCCCGGCATTGTTGACGAGGATGTCGACGTTGCCGAACTCGCCCAGCGCCATCGCCAGGAGATTGTGGACGTGCAGGCGGTCGGCGACGTTGCAGACGGCCGAACGCACGTCGCCCCATTCGGCCAGCGACTGCTCCGCGGCCGTCCCGGCCTTCTCGTCGATATCGGCGATGACGACCTTCGCGCCATCCTGCAGGAAGCGGCGGGCGACGGCGTAGCCGATCCCCTTGGCGCCGCCGGTGACGACCGCGACCTTTCCGTCGAATGCCATCGGGCTTCTCCTTCGTTGCGCTGCCGGCCTTTGGGGAGCCGGCGAAAGCGCCTGCATAGCAGAAGCTCCAGCGCGTGCGCGAGGCCGCTGCCTCAGCCGTTGCCGCGGAAACCGGGATACAGCGTCATGCCGCCGTCGATGAAGAGCGTCTGGCCGGTGATGTAGTCGGCCGCGTCGGAAACCAGCCAGGCCACAGCCCGGCCGATATCGGCCGGCTCGCCGATCCGGCCGTAGGGGATGAGCGCCAGCATCTCCTCCTTGCCTTCCTCGCGTTCCTCGGCGTTGATGGCGGTTGCGATCGCGCCCGGCGCCACCGAGTTCACCCGGATCCTCTCCCGGGCGACCTCCTGCGCGATGGAGCGCATCAACAGGTCCATTCCGCCTTTCGACGCCGCGTAGTTGGCGCGATAGGCCCAGGGGATCACCTGGTGGACCGACGAATCGAAGACCAGCTTGCCGAGGGCCCGGCTGACCGATGGCCGGTCGCCCTTCGCGCGGAAGCGTCGCACCGCCTCGCGCCCCACCAGGAACGAGCCCGTGAGATTGATGCCGATCACCGCGTTCCAGTCGTCGAGGGTCATCTCCGCGAGCGCCGCGTCCTTCTGAATCCCGGCGTTGGAGACGACGATGTCGAGGGGGCCGAATTCCTGCTCGGCCCGGTCGAACATCGCCAGGACATCCGCCTCGGACGAAACGTCGGCCGCAATGGCGATAGCTCGCGCCCCGAGCGCCCCGACCGCCGAGACGACCTCGTCGGCCTTGTCCGCGGATCCATGGTAGTTGATCACGACGTCCGCCCCGGCGCGGGCGAGTTCCAGGGCCGTCGCCTTGCCGATCCCGGATGAGGAGCCGGTGACGAGGGCGGTCTGGCCCTTCAGGCTGAGCAGGTCGGTTGATGCCATGGGATGTCCTCCGGTCCGGCGGGTGGCGGTGTCTCCAGTCGGCGTCAACGCGGCATGGGCGAAATGGCTGCGGGCGGGATTGGCACGGACGTGCGGGCTCCGCGCGGCGATGCGCCGCCGACATGTCCGAGTTGGACGGCGAGCCGCTGCGTACTATCCTGCGTTGCTCAGTGCTCGGCATCCTCGGCCGGGCATCGCTTTCGATGGACAAAGGGCAGCGTTACTTGGCCAGCACGATTGAAACGAGTGTCCGCCGCGCGCTGCAGGAAGGAAATGCCGACGATCCGGATTTCCGCGTCCAGGTTTACGAGGCGGCCGAACGCGCCATCCAGCGCGTCGTCGTGGAAAAGGGCGTCGGGCAGGACGTCGCCGACCGCCAGCTCGAACAGCTGATCGCCGCCATCGAGCGCATCGAGGCGGATTATCCCCCGGCAGGACCCGAGGCGCCGTATGCGCCGGGCGCGGATGAAGCCGGTACGGAGCCGGCGCCGGCAGGCTTCGAGATGTCGGAGCCGGACGACGACGCGGGCCCGGTGCCGCAGGTCCCGCCCGGATCGGGCGATCCTTCGGAACCGTTCGACGGCGCGATCGAGGATGCGCGGCCGGCCGATGCTTCACCGCGCCCGGACGCACCTTTGCCGCTGCGCGAGGCACGGACGGCGGACACCGTCAGCGAACCGCACCGGCTGGACTCCGCCGGGGAATGGTCGCCCGGCAATCGCCAGCGTTCCGCGTCGTCGCGGCGGTCCTCCCGCTGGCTCGTCGGCCTTGTCGCCGCGATTCTCGTTCTGGCGCTGCTGGCGGGCGCTGCATGGTGGTTCTCCGCCTCCATCCTGCAGACGCCGCAGGCCGAGCCCGAGGGAGCCACGGTCGAGGACGCCATCCGCGCGGCATCGGGGGAGGGCGGCGAGGCTTCGGGAGACTGGATCGGGATCTTTTCCGGCAGCGAGATCGCCAACGTGCGGGCCGTCGACGGTGGCAGGGTCGCGGCCGAGCAGGTGGCAGGCGGGCAGCCCGCCGTGCGGATCGAGGTGCCCGCGGTCGGGGGTGGTACCGAGATCGGTCTGGTCATCGGCCCGGGCGTCGTGCGCTCGCTCGGCGGGCAGACGGTGCGCGGCGAACTCACCGTCGGTTCTCCCGACGGGACCCGGCGCGAGTTCAGCTTGCGCTGCCTCTTCGCCGGCGAGACCACCTGCGGGCGCCAGCGCTTCGCAACGAGCATCGCCGAAGAGACATTCGTCTTCGACATGGAGATACCGGCCGGCGCGACGCAGGAGGGTCAGATCGCGATCGACCCCGGCATCGGACAGGAAACCCGCGACCTGATGATCTTCGGCTTGCGCGTCCGCCCCGCCGGGTGATCCTGCCCGCCGGCGAAGGCTCTCGCGGCCTCCGTCAGACGGCTCTGCAATATCTCCTCTAGGACAGGCCCATGATCTGCCGATTGCGCCGCTGCGGCCATCCAGTCGAGCTCGAAGCACCATGACCGAGGAAAGACAGGACGAGGAAGACGTCCCGTCGCTCGCGGCCGGCGGGCGGCGGGAGAGGCGGATCACCTTCGCCTCAGGGGTGCTCCTCGCGCTGCTCGGCTGGTTGTATCCGGAGGCGGCAGCCGGCTGCTTCGCGGCGTTCGTCGCGCTGATGCTGGTGGTCCACTGGCCAAGCCGGGGTGCGCGCCACCGCGCCAGCGTGCGTGCCGCCGAGCGTGACGTCGTCTGGCCGGGCCGGGGCATGAAGGCGGTCGTGGAGGCTTTCCAGGAGCCGGCCTTCATCGTCGATCGCGCGCTGCTGCTGCGCTATCGCAATCCCGCCTCGCTGATCGCCTTCGGCAACATGGCGCTGGGGGATCCGGTGTCGCTGCGCTTTCGCTCGCCCGAACTGCTGGCGGTGGTCGAGCGGGTGATCGAGCACCTCCAGCCGGGTCTCGCGACGCTGGAAGACCGCAGGCCGCTGGACCGCACGTGGCAGGTGGAAGTGGTGCCGATCCCCCCCTACCAGGGCGAGCGGCCGCATTTCTTCCTGATGCTGTTCCGCGACCGCACCGCAGAGTTGCGGCTCGAGCGGATGCGGACCGATTTCGTCGCCAATGCCAGCCACGAACTGCGCACCCCGCTCGCCTCGCTGACCGGTTTCATCGAGACGCTGCAGGGCCCCGCCCGCAACGACGCCGCTGCCCGCGATCGCTTCCTCGACATCATGCGCGAGCAGGCGACGCGCATGTCGCGGCTGATCGACGATCTCCTGTCGCTGTCGCGGATCGAGATGAAGCGCCACGTCGCGATCTCGACTAAGGCCGATCTCGTTTCCCTGTTCCGCAAGGTCGAGGCGCAGCTGCGCCCGCTGGCCGAGCAGCGCGGCCTGGCGATCGAGCTGATCGTGCCGGACGAGCCGGTGCTGGTGATGGGGGACGAGGACGAGCTGATGCAGGTCTTCGCCAATCTCGTCGAGAACGCCTGCAAATACGGCGACGGGGGTAAGCGCGTGGAGATGCGGCTGGCCCGCGAGAGCGAGCGCGGGGCGCCGGTGATCGACGCCTCCGTCCGCGACTTCGGGCGCGGCATTCCGGCCGAGCACGTTCCCCGCCTGACGGAGCGGTTCTACCGTGTGGATCTCGGCAAGGGCCGATCGCAGCGGGGAACCGGGCTCGGCCTGTCGATCGTGCGCAACATTCTCCTGCGCCACCGAAGCCGTCTTCTGATCAGCTCGAGGGTCGACGAGGGCTCGGTTTTCACCGCGCGCTTCCCCGATCCGCGGCTACAGGATGGGTCTGAACATAATAGAGAAGACATATCAGTGTCTTAGACTGTCATAATAGTGAGACGTTCCTGTCATAGAGAGTTCTTGTCACGCCGCTAGAGGTTACCGCGAACCGCAGCCGCCAGACAGGGTGGCACGCAGAACGCTCCGGTTCGGAAACGTAACTCCTCAAGGAGACTCACCCGTGAAGAACAAGCTCATCGCCGGCCTCGCGCTCGGCACCGCCCTTTCGCTTGTCGGCCATGCCAACGCGCAGTCGAACGAGCAAGTCCAGGTCGCGGGCTCCTCGACCGTGCTCCCCTACGCCCAGATCGTCGCCGAGAATTTCGGCGAGACGTTCCCGGACTACCCGACGCCGATCGTCGAATCCGGCGGCACCGGCGGCGGCTTCACCCAGTTCTGCTCGGGCGTCGGCCCGGACACGATCGACGTCGCCAACGCTTCGCGCGAGATTCGTCCGGCCGAGTTGCAGGCGTGCGTCGATGCGGGCGTGACCGACGTGCAGGAAGTGCGCTTCGGCTATGACGGCATCGTCTTCGCATCCGACGCCGGCGGCCCTGACTTCGCGCTGACCCCCGAGGCCGTCTTCCAGGCGATGGCCGCCAAGGTCGTTCAGGACGGCGAAGTCGTCGACAATCCGTACAGCAACTGGTCGGAGATCGACTCCTCGCTGCCGAACCAGAAGATCACCGCCTTCATCCCAGCCTCCAACCACGGCACGCGGGAAGTCTTCGAGGAGAAGGTTCTGGCGGCCGGCTGCGAAGCTTCCGGAGCCCTGGAAGGCTTCACCGCTTCCGGCATGGACGAGGATGCGGCCGAGGACCAGTGCGTCCAGATCCGCAACGACAACACGGTTTCCGAGATCTCGGGCGACTACACCGAGACCCTGTCGCGCATCGATGCGGACAAGCAGGCGATCGGCGTCTTCGGCCTGGCCTTCTACGAGCAGAACCAGGACCGGCTCAAGGTCGCCACGATGAGCGACGTGACGCCGTCCGCCGACACGATCGCGTCGGGCGACTATCCGGTTTCGCGTCCGCTCTTCTTCTACGTGAAGAAGGCTCATATCGGCGTGGTCCCCGGTCTCAGCGAGTACGTCCAGTTCTTCCTCTCCGAGCAGATGGTCGGCCCGGACAGCCCGCTGGTCTCCTACGGCCTCGTCCCGGCTCCGGAAGCCGAGCGCGATGAGCAGCGTTCGCAGTTCGAAGCTGGCGAGACCATGAGCGTCGAAGGCTGATTTCGCCTCCCTGCATGCGCGCCTGCGCATGATGCCATCGATGTCGCCGTCCCCTCGCGGGGACGGCGACATCGGGTTTCGGAAGCGGCGAGCAGGTTGTCGGCAGCTTTCGAAACAACGCCTGGAAGCACCTCTGGCGAAGCCGTCAATGGCGGGAGTTACGCATGCCGACGTCCACGATCGTCCTGATCCTGCTGCTGATCGGTGCCGGCGGATCCTATCTTGGATACCGGCGCTCCAAGGCGCTGGCTGCCGAGGCGGGGCAGAAGCTCCATTCGCGCCCGGTCTATCACGGCGCCTACGTCCTTTCCTGGGCGCTCGTGCCCTCGCTCCTCGTCCTGTCCGCCTGGCTGATCATCTCGCCGATTTTCATCGCGGCTGAAGTCCGGTCCGAGTTCCCGGCCGATATCCTGTCCGAAAGCACGCTCACCGAGGATCTCGCCTACGGCATGGTGGAAAGCCTCGGTGCCGGTCTGCGTCTCCTGCCGGACGACGAGCGCGGCACGGTCTCCGGGGCGTCCCTCATCAAGCAGCTTCGTCCGCTGCTGCAGGCTCGCGGCGTGCCGGTCGCCTCGTCGAGCGCCGATTTCATGATCCCGCTGGCGATCCAGCGCAATCGGCTCGAAGACATCAGTCGGACGGCGATGACGGGGATCGTCCTGATCGTCGCCCTGGCCGGTGCGGCGTGGGCCTACCGCTCGATCACCCTGCGCCTGCGGGCTCGCAACGCGGTCGAGACCATCGTGCGCAACGGTCTGATCGTCTGCTCGTCCATCGCGATCCTGACGACCTTCGGCATCGTCTTCTCGATGCTGTCCGAAACGATCGATTTCTTTTCGCGGGTGTCCCCCGTCAATTTCTTCTTCGGCACTGTCTGGGAGCCGCGTTTCGCCGCAGCCGGCTCGGGCGGGGCCGAGGGACAGTTCGGCCTGATCCCGCTTCTGGCCGGCACCCTCTACATCGCCGCCGTGGCAATGGCGGTGGCGGTGCCGATCGGTCTCTTCGCGGCGGTCTACATGGCCGAATATGCCCATCGGCGCACCCGTGCGGTGGTCAAGCCGCTGCTCGAGGTGCTGGCCGGCATTCCGACCATCGTCTACGGCTTCTTCGCCCTGGTCACGGTGGGACCGTTCCTGCGCGACCTGTCGGCTCAGCTGTCCGGGCTGGTCACGGGAGAGTACAGCTCGTTCATCCAGGCGCAGAGCGTGCTGACCGCCGGTCTGGTGATGGGCATCATGCTGATCCCCTTCGTGTCCTCGCTGTCCGACGACATCATTACGTCGGTGCCGGGCAGCCTGCGTGACGGCTCGCTCGGGCTCGGCGCGACGCGTTCGGAGACGATCAAGCGGGTGATCATGCCGGCAGCGCTGCCGGGCATCGTCTCGGCGCTGCTTCTCACCGCTTCGCGGGCGATCGGCGAGACGATGATCGTGGTGCTGGCAGCCGGCGTCGCCGCCAACCTCACGCTCGACCCGACCGAGGCGATGACGACGATCACCGTCAAGATCGTCAATCAGCTGACCGGCGATCTGGAGTTCACCTCGCCGCAGACGCTGGTCGCCTTCGCTCTGGGCATGACGCTGTTCGTGATCACGCTCTGCCTCAACATTTTCGCCCTCTACATCGTCCGCAAGTATCGGGAGCAGTACGAATGACCGACGCGACAGCCAGTGGCGCAAAGGAATTCGCGCGCGCTCCCGCGCGTCGGGATATCGGGATCGGGCGTCGCTATCGCGCGGAGCGCCGCTTCAAGGCATACGGGATCGTCGCCATCGCGATCGGCCTGTTCTTCCTGGTGGCGCTGCTGTGGAGCGTGATCTCGAAGGGCTACACCGCCTTCTGGCAGACCGAGATCCTGGTACCCGTCACCTTCTCAGAGGAGGTGATCGGCAGCCGTGAGGATGTGGTCGAGAGCCGCACGCAGGTGATGATGGCGAACTATCCGGCGCTGGCGCGCGACGGGATGGTCCGGCTTCTCGGCATCGATCCCGACAACGCGCAGGCGGTCAAAGCCGCCAGCGACCTGATTTCCCAGGGTGTCCGTGTCCAGCTTCGGGACATGGTCCTGGACAACCCGTCGATCATCGGGACGACCCAGGACGTCTGGCTCTACGCCAGCGCCCAGCTCGACAGCGCCCTGAAGGGTCAATACGACCTCGACGTCGAGGAAAGCCGCCGTCCCATCAGCGATCTGCAGCTTCAGTACATCGAGCGGCTGGAGACCGAGGGTGTAATCGAGCCGCGCTTCAACTGGGGCCTGTTCACCTTCGGCGCCTCCTCGCGGGCGGAAACGGCGGGTGTCGGCGTGGCGATCATCGGATCGGCCTACATGATGCTGATCGTCCTCGTCCTCGCGCTGCCGATCGGCGTGGCGGCCTCGATCTATCTCGAGGAGTTCGCGCCGCGGAACAAGTTCACCGATCTCATCGAGGTGAACATCAACAACCTGGCCGCCGTCCCCTCGATCGTCTTCGGTCTTCTCGGCCTGGCGGTGTTCATCAACTGGTTCGGCCTGCCCCGCTCGGCCGCCCTGGTGGGCGGCCTGGTGCTCACCCTGATGACCCTGCCGACGATCATCATCGCGACACGCGCCGCGCTGACGGCCGTGCCGCCATCGATTCGCGCGGCGGCTCTCGGTCTCGGCGCCTCGAGGATGCAGATGGTCTTCCATCACGTCTTGCCTCTGGCCATGCCCGGCATTCTCACCGGCACGATCATCGGTCTCGCACAGGCCCTGGGCGAGACGGCGCCGCTGCTGCTGATCGGTATGGTCGCCTTCGTCGCCGACTATCCGTCCTCGCCGATGGACGCCGCGACGGCGCTGCCCGTGCAGATCTTCATGTGGGCCAACGAGGCGGGGCGCGCCTTCGTCGAGCGCACGTCGGGGGCGATCATGATCCTCCTGGCCTTCCTCGCGGTCATGAACATCACCGCGATCCTTCTGCGCCGTCGGTTCGAGAGGCGCTGGTAGACATGCGACAGGAGCCCGCCATGATGGAAAATATCCAAGCGACTTTATCGAAAGGGCCTGTCGTGCATCCCCAGCGACCGATCAAGATGCGATCCGAGAAGGTGACCGTCCACTACGGGCCGAAGCAGGCGCTCTACGACATCGACCTCGACGTGGAGGAGAACCAGGTAACGGCGCTGATCGGGCCTTCCGGTTGCGGCAAGTCGACCTTCCTGCGCTGTCTCAACCGCATGAACGACACGATCGACATCGCCAGGGTGGGCGGCAAGATAACGCTCGACGGCGAGGACGTCTACGACCCGTCGCTGGACGTCGTGGAACTCCGCGCCCGGGTCGGCATGGTGTTCCAGAAGCCGAACCCGTTCCCGAAGTCGATTTTCGACAACGTCGCCTACGGCCCGAAGATTCACGGCCTGGCCCGCAGCAAGTCGGAACTCGAGGAGATCGTCGTCACCAGCCTGCGCAAGGCGGGCCTTTACGAGGAGGTGAAGGACCGTTTGGACGAGCCCGGCACCGGCCTCTCGGGCGGCCAGCAGCAGCGCCTCTGCATCGCCAGGGCGATCGCGGTCTCGCCCGAGGTGATCCTGATGGACGAGCCGTGCTCGGCTCTCGATCCGATCGCCACGGCCAAGGTCGAGGAACTGATTGACGAGCTCAAGCAGAACTACACCATCGTCATCGTTACTCATTCGATGCAGCAGGCGGCGCGCGTCTCGCAGCGGACCGCCATGTTCCATCTGGGCTATCTCGTCGAGGTCGGGCCGACGGAGAAGATGTTCTCCAACCCCGACGACAAGCGCACCCAGGATTACATCACCGGTCGCTTCGGCTGATCGACAGAAGGAGCGGTCATGGTCATGTCCGAGCACATCGTCACGTCCTACGAGGACGAACTGAAGAACATCGTCCGTCGCATCTCGGAGATGGGCGGCCAAGCCGAGCGGATGGTCGAGCAGTCGGTCCAGGCGCTGACGCGCAGCGACTGGGGCCTGGCGCAGTCGGTGGTGGCCGACGACCTGCTGCTCGACGCGGCGCAGCGCGAGCTCGACGAGCGGGCGATCCTGACCATCGCCAAGCGCCAGCCCATGGCCATCGACCTGCGCGAGATCGTCGGGGCGATCCGCATCTCCAACGACCTCGAACGCATCGGCGACCTGGCCAAAAACATCGCCAAGCGCGTCATTGCCGTTCACGACCACAGCCAGCCGGTCCAGCTGGTGCGCGGGCTGGAGCATCTGTCGGAACTGGCCCTCGAGCAGCTGAAGGAAGTGCTCGACGCCTATGCCTCCCGCGACGAGCAGCGGGCGATGGCGGTGCGCGAGAACGACGAGGAGATCGACGCGATGTACACCTCGATCTTCCGCGAGCTCCTCACCTACATGATGGAGGACCCGCGCAACATCACCGCCTGCACCCACCTCCTGTTCACCGCCAAGAACATCGAGCGGATCGGCGATCACGCCACCAACATCGCGGAGACTATCTACTACATCAAGACCGGCGCGCAGATGGAAGCCGAGCGGCCGAAAGGCGACAACACCACCTCGCTGCTCGCGCCGGGCTCCAACCAGCCGCCGGCCGGGCTCGAGGGATAACGGCGATGACCATGCGGATCGCCGTCGTCGAGGACGAGGAAGCGCTCGGTGTCCTGCTCCGTTACAATCTGGAAGCCGAGGGCTACGAGGTCGACGTGATCGCCCGTGGCGACGAGGCCGACATCCGGCTTCGCGAGGAGGTGCCGGACCTCCTGATCCTCGACTGGATGCTGCCGGGCCTGTCGGGCGTCGAACTGTGCCGGCGGCTGCGCCAGCGGGGCGAGACGGAGCGGCTGCCGATCATCATGCTGACGGCGCGGGGCGAGGAGAGCGAGCGCGTGCGCGGCCTCTCCGTCGGTGCCGACGACTACGTGGTGAAGCCGTTCTCGACGCCCGAGCTGATCGCCCGGGTGCGGGCCATGCTGCGACGCGCCAAGCCCGAGAAGATATCGAGCCAGCTAAGTGCCGGCGACATCGACCTCGACCGGGAGACGCATCGCATCCGGCGCGCCGGCCGCGAGGTCAAGCTCGGACCGACCGAGTTCAAGCTGCTCGAGTTCTTCATGCAGTCGCCCGGTCGGGTCTTCTCGCGCGAGCAGCTGCTCGACGGCGTCTGGGGGCGGGACATCTATGTCGACGAGCGGACGGTGGACGTGCATGTCGGCCGGCTGCGCAAGGCGATCAATCGCGGCCGCCAGCGCGACCCGATCCGCACCGTCCGCGGTGCCGGCTATGCGCTCGACGAGCAGTTCACCGCCGCGAAGGCACCGGCCGCGAAATCTCGCGACACCGCCGGCGCCTGAGCGCCCGCTTCAGCGGGCGCGGCGGCGGTCCGACACCGGCTGGAAGGCCAGCTTGGCGTGATACTGGCAGTAGGGCGAGGCGTCCTTCGAATTGTTGCCGCAGAAGTGGAAGTCCGGCTTCAGCGGATCGCCCACCGGCCACTTGCAGGTCCGCTCGTTGAGTTGGATCAGGGTCAGCTTGCGGGCGATGGGCACCACTTCGCCGGTCTGGCGCTGCGGCTCCTCGAGAACCGCGAGTTCCTCCTCGTGATCGATCTTCAGGGCGGTCGCCCCCATCGAGCGCGGCATCGCCCGCGGCGCCATGGTCTGCGGCGCCACTGCCTGCGAGGCCTGAGCCGACACGAAGCGGCTGGCCATCATGATCTCGGCGGTCTCCACCTGGGGACGCGCCGCCTGCGGCTCCGGCAGCGACTGGAGTGCCGACGGCGCCTTGGCGCGGGATTCCAGCTTGAGCCGGTGCACCTTGCCGATCACCGCATTGCGGCTGACGCCGCCCAGCCGGTCGGCGATCTGGCTGGCGCTCAGGCCATCGGTCCACAGTTGTTTGAGCAACGCGACGCGTTCGTCTGTCCAGCCCATGACAAGCTCCTTGTACGAATGATGCCGCGGCCGGAATCCCTCACCTGCACGACACGATGGGCGCGCACAGGCACTCACTATATCTATTCGGGAACCAGGTCCGCCGCACGAAATCTGGTGTGTTGAGGGCAATTTAACGCACGCCTTGACTCCGTGACAAGAGTCGCTCGCGTAGTTTGAATCGCCGGCACGGCTTTTCCCCAGGGTTCTGCCGCTCCCGATGCGGCAACATGAAGGCGGCGGTGGCCGGGTGGCCGCCTATGCGTTCATTGACACTCGTCGGGCTGGGCATGGTATAGCCACGGTCCCGAAAGCTCGGAACGACTGTCGAAGCCTGCCCCAACGGCAGGCTTCGATGTTTCAGGAACCGATCCTGTTTGGATCTGCAACGAAGTCGATCGTGATGGCCGCATTCAAGGACGCGCATTCGCCGCTTTATGACACCTACGCACGCGCGCCGCTCTCTTTCGAGCGCGGCGAGGGCGTGTGGCTGATCGACGGCGAGGGGCGACGCTACATGGATTTCGCCGCCGGTATCGCGGTGAATTCACTCGGCCATGCCCATCCGCATCTGGTGGCGGCGCTGACGGAGCAGGCCGGCAAGCTCTGGCACCTGTCCAATCTCTACGAGATTCCGGGGCAGCGGCGCCTTGCCGAGCGCCTGACGGCGGCGAGCTTCGCCGACCGGGCCTTCTTCACCAATTCGGGCGCCGAGGCGCTGGAATGCGCCATCAAGACCGCCCGCCGCTATCACTACGTGGCCGGCGCGCCGGAGCGCTATCGCATCCTCACCTTCGAAGGCGCCTTCCACGGACGCACGTTGGCGACCATCGCCGCCGGCGGACAGCCGAAATATCTGGAAGGTTTCGGCCCGAAGGCGCCGGGCTTCGACCAGTTGCCCTTCCGCGATCACGAGGCGCTGAAGCGGGCTGCGGGCGAGCCCGATGTCGCCGCCGTGCTGATCGAGCCGATCCAGGGCGAGGGCGGTGTCCGCGCCGTGCCGCCGGAAGATTTGCGGCAGCTGCGCGAACTCTGCGACCGGCACGGGATCCTGCTCATCTACGACGAGGTGCAGACGGGCATCGGCCGGACCGGCCGGCTCTTCGCCTATGAGCATTCCGGCGCGGCGCCCGACATCCTGGCGTCCGCCAAGGGTATCGGCGGCGGCTTTCCGCTCGGCGTCTGCCTCGCCACCGAGGCGGCCGCGAGCGGCATGACGCCCGGCACGCACGGCAGCACCTATGGCGGCAATCCCCTGGCCATGGCCGTCGGCAATGCCGTTCTGGACGTCGTGCTGGAGGAAGGGTTCCTGGCCGGGGTGCAGGACACCGCACTGCTGTTCAAGCAGTCGCTCGCCTCGCTCGCCGACCGCTATCCCGACGTGGTGGAGGAGGTCCGCGGCCAAGGCCTCCTGATCGGCCTGAAAGCCCGGGTGCCGAATGTCCAGCTCGTCGCCGCCATGCGCGACGAGGGCCTGCTCGCGGCGCCTGCCGGCGACAACGTGGTGCGCCTGCTGCCGCCGCTGATCGTCACGGCGGAAGAGGTGCGCGAAGCCATGGAGCGTATCGAAGCGGCCGTCGCCGGCCAGTCGCTGGCCGGCCAGCGCAAGAGTGCATGAGGCAAGTCGCGATGAGAAACGGCAACCCGAGGCATTTCCTCGACATCTCCGCCGTGGCGCGGGGCGACCTGCGCGCGATGATAGACGACGCGGCCTCCCGCAAGAGCCTCGGTGCCGGCGCCTCGCGGCCGCTCGAGGGCAGGACGCTGGCGATGATCTTCGACAAGCCGTCGACCCGCACCCGCGTCTCCTTCGACGTGGCGATGCGCCAGCTCGGCGGCGAGACGCTGATCCTCTCTGGTGCCGAGATGCAGCTGGGGCGCGAGGAGACCATCGCCGACACCGCCCGTGTGCTGTCGCGCTATGTCGACGCGATCATGATCCGCACCACCGCCCATGACCGTCTGACCGAGCTGGCGGCGAACGCCACGGTGCCGGTGATCAACGGCCTGACCGACGACACCCATCCCTGCCAGATCATGGCCGATCTCCTCACCTACGAGGAAAAGCGCGGCCCTGTCCGGGGCAAGATCTTTGCCTGGTCGGGCGACGGCAACAACGTTTTGGCGTCCCTCGTCGAGGCGGCAGGCCGCTTCGACTTCACCTTGCGCATCGCCACCCCGCCGGGCTCGGAGCCCGACATGCGCTTCGTCGACAGCGCCCGCGGCGAGGGCGCCACGGTGCTGCTCACCAACGATCCGGTGGAAGCGGTCACCGGCGCAGACTGCGTCGTCACCGACACCTGGGTGTCGATGGGCCGTGAGGAACAGGCGCGCGGCCACAACGTCTTCATGCCCTTTCAGGTGAACGAGCGGCTGATGGCGCACGCCAAGGCCGACGCGCTCTTCATGCACTGCCTGCCGGCGCATCGCGGCGAGGAGGTCACCGACGGCGTCATCGACGGGCCGCAATCGGTCGTCTTCGACGAGGCGGAGAACCGGCTGCACGCGCAGAAATCGATCCTCGCCTGGTGTTTCGGCGAAGTCGAGGCCGGCGGGGGTGCCGCCCATGGCTGATCCCGACCTCAGCCTCGGCGAATTCGGCTACGCCGGCGACGACGCGGTCGTGCCATTCGGCGTCGAGGCGCTGGATGCCCGCGGCCGCGCGGTGCAACTCGGCCCGATGCTGGACAAGATCCTCAGTCGCCACGACTATCCCGAGCCGGTCGCGCGCCTGCTCGCCGAGATGATCGTGATGACCGTCCTGCTCGGCACATCGCTGAAGTTCGACGGCAAGTTCATCGCCCAGACCCAGACCGATGGCCCGGTGGATCTCCTCGTCGTGGACTTCACCACGCCGTCCAGCGTGCGGGCCTATGCCCGCTTCGACGAGGCGAAGCTGGCAGCCGCGATCGAATCCGGCGAGACCTCGTCGGAGGCGCTGCTCGGCGTCGGCGTCATGGCGCTGACGGTCGACCAGGGCGCCTACATGCAGCGCTACCAGGGGATCGTCGAACTGAACGGTGCCTCGATCGAGGAGGTGGCGGAAGGCTATTTCCGCCAGTCCGAGCAGATCCCGACTGCGATCAAGCTCGCCGTCGCCCGCATCGCACGCCGCGGCGAGCGCGGCTTCGTCGAGAGCTGGCGGGCCGGCGGGCTCATCGCCCAGTTCCTGCCCGACTCGCCGGAGCGGATGCGCATGCCGGACCTTCCGGGCGGCGACGCGCCGGAAGGGGCCGACGAGGGCGAGGGGATGTTCGAGCCGGACGACGCCTGGATCGAGGTCCGCGCGCTGGTCGACACGATCGGGGCCTCCGAGCTCGCCGACCCGGAGATCGGCGTCGAGCGCCTGCTGTTCCGCCTCTTCCACGAGCGCGGCGTGCGGGTGTTCACCCCCCATCCCGTCGACGACGAATGCTCCTGCTCGCGCGATCGGATCAAGGACGTCCTGTCGAACTTCTCCGCAACCGAGATCACCGAGAGCATCGAGGATGGCCGCATCGAGGTCACCTGCGAGTTCTGCGGCGAGGCCTACGAGTTCGATCCGGCGGAGTTCGCGAAGGGTGAGGGCGACGGCGAAGCCGAGGGGGAGCCGGGTGAGGGCTGAGGAGCAAGTTCGCCGCCATTGACAATTTTTGCCAACGGCATCAACTTTTTCCTCCGATGGAGGTCCCGATGGCGACCATGAACGTCAGTCTTCCCGCGCCGATGGTCGAGTTCGTCGAGGATCTGGTGGCCAGCGGTGGGTACGGCTCCTCCAGCGATGTCGTCCGAGAGGCGCTGCGCCTCCTGCAGGACGATCGCGCAATCGCCGAGGAGAAGGCAGCGATCCTGCGCCGCGAAGTGGGTGTCGGCCTGGATCAGGCCCGCGCGGGCCGCTTTTCCCGCCGGAGCGTTGCCGAGATCGCCGAAAGCGTGCTGCGAGAGAACGCGCGACGTTGAGCTTCCGGCTTACCGAGGCGGCAGACGCGGATATCGAGCGCATTCTCCGGGACACGTTCCAGCTCTTTGGACCGAGGCAGTTGCAGGCGTACGCCGCACTGATCGAACTCGCGCTTGAACGGGTCGGGACGGACCCGACGGGCCTTGGGACGGCAGAGCGGGATGAAATTGGACCCGGCGTCCGATCCCTGCACATCGACACTGTTGCGCCGCGTCGGGGTTCGGCGTCCCACAGCGTTTACTAACTCCCGCCTGTCGCAGGAGCGGAACCTGTCACCGTGGTCCTGCGTGTCCTTCACAATCGCATGCAGCCCAGGAGCCGCGTGGCGTCAGTGATCCCTGATCGGGATACTTCGGCCCGCGAAAGGGACGAGCCCCTTCCCTAGTTCAACACCCGCGACCGTGCCGGCAGATCCAGCGAGAAGGCCGGGATCTCGACCTCGAAGAGGCCGCCGTCCACGGCCTGCATGCGGTAGTGGCCGCGCATGAAGCCCGACGGCGTCGTCAGCGGGCATCCCGACGTGTAGGTGAAGCTGTCGCCGGGCGACAATGTCGGCTGCTCGCCGACCACGCCCGGCCCCTCGACCTCCTCGACGCGGCCGTTGGCGTCGGTGATGTGCCAGTATCGTGACTTGAGTTGAACGGCGTCGTCGCCGCCGTTCTCGATCTCGACCGTATAGGCCCAGACCCACCGCCCGTCCTCGGGGTCGGACTGGTCGTCGAGGTAGGTGGGCGTCACGCTGACCGTGATCGCCCTCGTCGTCGCCTTGTACATCAGGGGTCCCGGCTGTCTTGCGCGTCGCTGCGGCGTATCTTATCGCGGCGCGAACCGGCCGGGTCAACGGGC
The DNA here is from genome assembly GCA_036252795.1 of Aurantimonas sp. Classification (GTDB taxonomy): domain Bacteria; phylum Pseudomonadota; class Alphaproteobacteria; order Rhizobiales; family Rhizobiaceae; genus Aurantimonas. The sequence goes on from DASYHY010000061.1 coordinate 55,165, forward strand.
GGCCAATTGCAGGGAAGAGCTTTGCTGGACGGCGTCCTGAAGAAGCGGATCGATCCGCCGATCGCCCGGCTGGCCGCGATCTCCTGCCGCCTTGGGATCGGTGCCGACGCGGTGACGGTGGCGGGCCTGGTTCTGGGGCTTGCCGCTGCCGGCGCCATCGCCGCGGGCCGGCTCTGGCTCGGCCTCGCCCTGATCCTCGCCTCGCGCCTCGCCGACGGACTGGACGGCGCCGTCGCCCGGCTGACCCGCCGGACCGATCGCGGCGGCTATCTCGACATCGTCTTCGACTACATCTTCTACGGCGCGATCCCGCTCGCCTTCGCCGTGCTCGATCCCGCTGCCAACGCGCTGCCCACCGCCGTGCTGCTGGCGAGCTTCTACGCCAATGGTGCGAGCTTCCTCGCCTTCGCGGTGATGGCCGAGAAGCGCGGGCTGTCCACCGAGCAGCGGGGGGCGAAGTCGCTGTATTTCTCGACCGGGCTGGCGGAGGCGAGCGAGACCATCGCGACCTTCGTGCTGTTCTGCCTGCTGCCGGACCATTTCGCCGTCATCGCCTATGTCTTCGCGGCGATGACGGCGTGGACCTGCGTGTCGCGCATCCGGCTGAGCGTGAGCCTCTTCCGCTGACGTCTCAGATCGCCGCCAGCGCGGCGTCGATGTCCTCGAGCAGATCCTCGACGTCCTCGATGCCGACCGAAAGCCGCAGCATCCCGTCCGAGATGCCGAGTTCGGTCCGCGCCTCGGGCGTCAGGTTCTTGTGCGTCGTCGTCGCGGGATGCGTGATCAGCGTCTTGGCGTCGCCGAGATTGTTGGAGATCAGCACGATCTTCAGCGCGTTGGAAAAGGCGAAGGCGGCCTTCTTGCCGCCCTTCAGCTCGAAGGCGAGCAGCGTCGAGCCGCCGCTCATCTGCCGGGCGATGATCGCCGCGTCCGGGTGGTCGGCGCGGCCCGGATACAGCACCTTCGCCACTGCCGGTCGCTCGGCGAGGTGATCGGCGATCCGTCCCGCGCTCGCCGTCTGCTGCGCCACCCGCAGCGGCAGCGTCTCCAGCCCCTTGAGCAGCGTCCAGGCGTTGAAGGGCGAGAGCGACGGGCCGGTGTGGCGGAAATAGTCGTGGAGGTTCTCGTCGATCCACGCCTTGGAGGAGAGGATGACGCCGCCGAGACAACGGCCCTGGCCGTCGATGTGCTTGGTGGCCGAATAGACCACCACGTCGGCGCCGAGTTCGAGCGGGCGCTGCTGCATCGGTGTCGCGAAGACGTTGTCGACGACGAGGCGGGCGCCGGCCGCATGGGCGATCTCCGCGACCGCCGGAATGTCGATCACCTCCAGCGTCGGATTGGTCGGCGTCTCCATGAAGAACACCTTCGTCTCCGGCCGCACTGCGTCGCGCCATTCGTCAAGATTGCGGCCGTCGACCAGCGTGCAGGCGACGCCGCAGCGGGCCATCACCGTCTCGACGACGTAGCGGCAGGACCCGAACAGCGCCCGTGCGGCGACGACGTGGTCGCCGGCCTTCACCTGGCACTGGATCGCCGCGGCGACGGCGGCCATGCCGGAGGCGGTGGCGCGCGCGTCCTCGGCGCCTTCCAGCGCCATCATCCGCTCCTCGAACATCCGCGTCGTCGGATTGGCGTAGCGGCTGTAGATGAAGCCGGGCTCCTCGCCCTTGAAGCGCGCCTCGGCGGCCTCCGCACTGTCGTAGACGAAGCCCTGCGTGAGGAAGAGCGCTTCGGACGTCTCGCCGAAGCCCGAACGGGCCGTGCCGGCATGGACCATCGCGGTGGCGGGCCGCAGCTTGCGGTCGGCATCCGTCTTCTTCAGCATGGCATCGTCTCCGAACAAAAATAAACCGGCTGCCGCGTCGCCGCGAAGCCGGTTGGTCGAAGGCGCGAGGGCCATATCGTCAAACGGCCCTTTAGCGACTTGTTTTGAGTGGCTGCAAGCCGGCCGGCCAAATCACCACTAGGGATTTGCAAATAGACCCGATGCCGTTACGCGTCAATCGACGGCGCCATGCGCCGCGACGTTGAGGGGAATGCACTCCATGCAGGGCGGAATTCTGCCGGACCGCGAGATCGCGGCGCTGTTCGAGACGGGCGCCATCGCCGCGCCGCTGGCGCGCGACGGCGACCAGATCCAGCCGGCGAGCCTCGACCTCAGGCTCGGGCCGAAGGCGTACCGCGTGCGGGCGAGCTTCCTGCCGGGGGCGGGACAGACCGTCGCGGCCAAGCTCGAGCGCTTCTCGCTGCACGAGTTCAGCCTGACGGAGGGTGCGGTGCTGGAGACCGGCTGCGTCTATGTCGTGCCGCTGCTGGAAGCGCTCCGGCTGCCCGAGGGCGTGCGGGCGACGGCGAACCCCAAATCCTCCACCGGCCGGCTCGACATCTTCACCCGCGTCCTGACCGATGGCGCGCAGGAATTCGACAAGCTGCCGGCGGGCTACGAGGGCCCGCTGTATGTCGAGATCTCGCCGCGCACCTTCCCGATCCTGGTGCGTCAGGGCTCGCGCCTGTCGCAGATCCGCTTCCGCACCGGCGAGCCGCTGCTGGCCGAAACGGAGCTGGCGGCGCTGCATGCGTCGGAGCGGCTGACCTCGGCGCCCGGCGCCAACATTTCCGGCGGCGGCATCGCCCTGTCGATCGACCTGACCGGAGATGCGGCGGGCGAAGCGCTGGTCGGCTATCGCGGCAAGCGCCATACCGGTGTCGTCGACGTCGACAGGCGCGGCGCGTATCGCCTGGCCGATTTCTGGGAGCCGATCCATCGCAGCCCGGGCGGCGAACTGATCCTCGACCCGGACGAATTCTACATCCTCGCCTCGAAGGAAGCGGTGCATGTGCCGCCGGATTTCGCCGCCGAGATGACCCCCTTCGATCCGCTGGTCGGCGAGTTCCGCGTCCACTATGCCGGCTTCTTCGATCCAGGCTTCGGCCATTCCGCCGCCGGCGGCACCGGCAGCCGCGCGGTTCTGGAGGTCCGCAGCCACGACGTGCCCTTCATCCTGGAGGACGGCCAGATCGTCGGCCGCCTGGTCTACGAACACATGCAGGCGCGGCCCGACCGGCTCTACGGCCTCGACCTGAAGTCCAGCTACCAGGCGCAGGGGCTGAAGCTGTCGAAGCACTTCCTCTGAGCGCCTCGCGAATAAACTGTCGCGGCGCCCGTCGCGCCTATGGAACGGGGGCAGCGCGTGGCCTATGTTCCGTGACGGCGGGCTGCGCGGTGCGACAGGGGTGACATTTGCTCGGGGCCTTAGTCTTCCCCAGGGAGCTGTCCCTGCCTTGGCTCGTGGGCCGGGGCACACGGCGCCCACCTACTCTGTAGGTTCCCGGGATCGACTACTCCATCGGCCGGGTGGCTCGCCGCTTCTCTTTCCATTCCCGGCGGAATCGGACAGGTCTCCCTCAGGAGGCGACGCCGATGCGCGATGACATGTCCGAACAGAAGGCGCAGATGCGCCGCGCGGCGCTGGGCCGGCGCGACGCGATGAGCGAAGAGGCACGGATCGAGGCCTCCCTCGCCGTCGCCGATCATGTCGCGGCGCTCGTCGAGATCACCCCCGGCATGGCGGTTTCGGGTTTTCTGCCGATCCGCTCCGAGATCGACGTCAGGCCGCTGATGATGCTGCTCGCCGATCGCGGTGCGCGCCTCTGCGTGCCGGCCATCGTCGAGGGCAGGCTGGTGTTTCGCCATCTGGTGAGGGGCGCGCCGCTCGAGCCGCAGGGCTTCGGCACCTACGCGCCGGGTGCCGACGCGGCCATCCTCGACCCCGAGCTCATGCTGGTGCCGCTGGCGGCCTTCGACCGCGGCGGCGGCCGGCTCGGCTATGGCCGGGGCTACTACGACACCGCCATCGCCGGCCTGCGCGCCAAGGGGATGACGCCGCGTCTCGTCGGCATCGCCTTCGCGGCGCAGGAGGTCGACCACGTGAGGATGGAGGCGCACGACATCCCGCTGGACGTCGTCGTCACCGAGCAGGGCGTCGTCGCCGGAGCGGCGGAACCCATCGCACGGGGCTGATCAGCCCCTGCGCTTCACCTGCGTGCCGAGGATCATCGCCCAATAGGGCTGGCCGTTGCGGCCGGTCGCTGCGGCGAAACCGATGTCCGTCACCTCCGGCTTCAGGAGGTTGCGCCGGTGCCCGGCCGAGTTTTCCCAGCCGCTGATCACCGCTGCGGTCGACGGGTAGTTCCAGCCGATATTCTCCGCGACGCTGCCATAGTTGTAGCCGTAGGCCTTCACCCGAGCCGGCAGCGCGCCCTCGACCGAATGGCTGAGCTTGCCGCGTGCGGCCATCGCGCGGGCCTGCCGCGTCGCCGCCTCGTCGAGGACCGCGCTGTAGCGCAGCGCCGGCAGTCCGTGGGTCGAGCGGAACGCGTTGACCCGGGCGAGCCCGGCGGTCCGGTCGACGGAAATCTCCTTGGTGCTGCCGACGTCGATGGACCCGGGCGTGCCGCCGGTGCAGGCCGCCAGGAGTCCCATGCCCGCCATGGCCGCGAAGAGCATCAGCCGGTGCCTTGCCGCACCCAGCCAGATCGTTGTTGCCGAACGCATTCGTTTTCCTCGTCTCGTGAGCCGCCAGGCATCCGCCGCCTTGCCGGCCTGTCCTTTCTAAGTCCCGCAGCCGTCCTAGCTTCGCGGGCAATCGATGCCTTGCCGCCGAAGCACGACAATTCTGGGACGCACCATCATGATCGACCTCTACACCTGGCAGACGCCGAACGGCGAAAAGCCCGTCATCATGCTGGAGGAATGCTCAATGGAGTATGACCTCCATCTGATCGACATTGCGACGAATGCGCAGAAGAACCCGGACTTCCTCGCGATCAATCCCAATGGCAGGATACCCGCCATCGTCGATCGGACCGATGGAACGGAGCAGCGGGTCTTCGAGTCAGGCGCGATCCTGATCTACCTCGCCGAGAAGGCGGGGCGGTTTCTTCCGGCGTCCGGACCGGAGCGCGCGGAGACGCTCTCCTGGACCTTCTTCCAGGTCGGCAACACCGGCCCGATGCTGGGACAGTGGCATCATTTCACTGCCGCCGCGAAGGACAAGATTCCCTATGCGATCGAGCGGTATCGCGACGAATCGCTTCGCGTCCTCGGTGTCCTCGACGAGCACCTGAAGGACAACGACTATCTCGCCGGCGGGTATTCCATCGCCGACATGATCAATTTCGGCTGGGCCCGCGCTGGCGTGGCGGGCCTGAAAGGCCAGGGGGCGGAGGAGTTCAAGGCGTTGAAGGCGTGGATCGGGCGGGTCGGCGAGCGCGAGCCGGTGAAGAAGGCCCTCCTCAAGCTCGATCACGCCAAGCGCGCGATCAAGCCGGTCGAAAAGGTCTGATGCGCTTCCTGTTTCTGGGCGACATGGTCGGCCGCACCGGCCGTACCGCCGTCTACGAGAAGCTTCCCGGCCTGATCGCGGACTGGCGCCTCGACTTCGTCGTGGTGAACGGCGAGAACGCGGCGGGCGGCTTCGGCATCACCGAAGACATCTTTAACGCCACGCTCGCCGCCGGCGCCGACGTCGTGACCACTGGCAACCACGTCTGGGACCAGCGCGAGGCGTTGAGCTTCGCGCCGCGCGAGCCGCGATTCCTGCGCCCTGCCAATTATCCTAAAGGCGCGCCCGGCAGCGGATCCGGCCTCTTCGAGGCGAAGAACGGGGCGCGGGTGCTGGTCGCCAACATAATGGGCCGGGTGTTCATGTCGCCGGATCTCGACGATCCGTTCGCCGCGGCCGAGCATCTCGTCTCGACCTGTCCGCTGGGCGAGCAGGCGGACGCGATCGTCTTCGACTTCCACGCCGAGGCGACCAGCGAGAAGCAGTGCTTCGGGCATTTCCTGGACGGCCGTGTCAGCGTGGTGGTCGGCACTCACACCCACGTGCCGACCGCCGACCACCAGATCCTCGTCGGCGGTACCGCCTACCAGTCGGATGCCGGCATGTGCGGCGACTACGATTCCTCGCTCGGCATGGAGAAGGAGGAGCCGATCAACCGCTTCGTCACCAAGCTGCCGCGCGGCCGCTACGAGGCGGCGCAGGGACCGGCGACACTCTGCGGCCTGGCCGTCGAGATTTCCGACCGCACGGGGTTGGCGGAGAAGGTCTCGCCCGTCCGCATCGGCCCGCGGCTGGCGGCGGCCATGCCGGACTTCTGGTAGTGGTCTCCTATCCAGACTAATTGGAATGGAAGGCACGCTTTCGTCGTTCAGGGCATCCCGGCAAGGTTGTAGACCGGCACCCCGAGGGGGTCGAAGTGCCGCACATTCTCGGTCAGGATGGCTAGATCGTGGGCCCGGGCCGTGCCTGCGATGGCCACGTCACAAAAGCCGGGGTGTCGACCCACTGCGGTTGCGGCGTCGGAAATTTCTCCCGCGGCTTCGGCAGCCTCCACCCCGAACGGGAGCACTCGATCTCCGTAGGCGGCTCGGAAACCCAGCATCCATTCTTCGATTGCATCGGCTTTCGCCGTCGAGTGGTTGCGGCGCAACTTGCAGATGCCTTGTCGGATCTCGGCGAGCGTGATCGTCGAGAGATATAGCTGGGATACGTGGGCGCGGAGTTTGTCGGCCGCGCCATCGGGTAGGTCTGGTCTTCTCCCCGGAGAGAGAAGAGAGAGCGTCGAGGTGTCGATCAGAAAGCCGCTCGTCACAGGTCAATTGACCGCATGGGCGTCTGATCACGATCAAACTCGTCTCCCCCGGGGAAAGCCATCAGGAACTCCGCAAAATCGGTTTTGCCGGGGTAAATGCGCCGCGCTACATCCACCGGGACCATGACCGCGGCAGGTCGGCCGTGTTTGGTGATTGTCGTAGGCTCGCCTCTTTCAGCGGCCTCGACCAACGCTGAGAAGCTCGCTTTCGCGTTCCTTACCTGGACGGTCTGCATCCCGGGGCCGCGGCGGGTGGAAGGCATGGGCTTGCCCTTGTATCCGGTCAACTCCATTCCAGCCTTGCCACCACGGGGGCCGACCATATCGTACGGGCCTCTTCCTGACTTGGAACCTTTGCCCAACCGCAAAGGTGCATCCTGTCCCGGCCCTGAAGGGGGCGCCTTTTTTGCCATGGGTAAAACTCCTTATGACCACATGTAGTCATAATATATGGGCCCCTGTACTGCCTGCAAGAAAAAAGGTGCCAGGCTAGAGCCGCCCCTCGATCACTTGCTACCTGATCCGATCAGGGGGCCGCATGTGCGAAACGCTTCAGCGTCAGGACATCCGAGACGCGGCCCTGACTAAGATGCAGCAAGGCCTGCGATCTCGTGCTGCGCCAGATCGGTACCCCGGTGAAGGATCTTGAGCTGGCGAGCTACTGCCTCGGTGAGGGGCTCGCTGACGCGGCGCTCCATCTAGCGGCCCGATCCGTTTCCTGTCGGGTCGACGAGCTTGTCTCCCTGCTTGGGAGCCGAAGTCGGAGCAGGAGGGGTTACCCCTTACTCCGGTTATCCCGGACCCGAGGTTGCCCCATCGGGGGCGTATGAAGCCATACTGGCCAGACTTAAGGATGGCCTGCCGAGGCCGATTAGACGCCTCTCAGCACGATCACCGTCGGCGTGCGCGGCAAGGTCCTGACCGAGACGGTCAGGCTCGGCTCGTCTCGCATGTCCACGGCAAAGTCCGGCAGCTTGGCGAGAAACCGCTCGATCGGGCCGCTGAACCGGTGCATCGGCAGGACGATTGACGAGCGCAGCCTCTCGGTGATCTCGCCGATGCCTTCCTGGCTCATCGTCATGCCGCCGTCGACCGGCACCATGACGACGTCGAGCCGCCCGATCTGCGCGTAGTCGGAATCGGTCAGCGTGTGGTGCAGATGGCCGAGATGGCCGATGCACAGGCCCGCGACCTCGAAGATGAAGATCGAGTTGCCGTCCGCCTCCATGCCGCCGTAGCTGCGGATGTCCGTCGGCACGTTACGCACATACATGTCGTCGACGGTGAGCGCGTGGCGCGCCGCGCCTCCCTCAGGGTTCCAGCCCCGCAGCACATGCGCGATGGCCGGGTCCGGGAAAGGCGTGTTGTGCGACGAATGCGCCTTGTTCATCGTCACGATGTCCGGGAGATCCGCGCCGCCATAGCCGGCGAAGTCCGTTGCGACGACAACCCCGCCGGGGCTTTCGATCCGGTAGGTAGCGTGGGTGACGTAGGTGATGGTCACCTCTTCCGCCATCTGGGCGAGCCGCGTCGGCTCGTCCCGCGCCATCGAAACGAAGGTTGCGCGCGGCAGCGTCTCGGCGACGGCGTGGCAGGTGCTGGGCACCATCTGGGCAAGGGCCGCGTCCGGCGCGAAGGCGAAGCCGGCGAGCAGCGCGGCGCAGGCGAGACGTCTCATCGGCAAACTCCCGAAGTAGCGAGGGCAGGGGCGTCAGAGGTCGATGCCCGCCGGGGCCGGTACGGCCGGCGCCACGGGCGCGATCATTCCACGCTCCTTGAGAAAGGGATGGATCGCGACAGCCGCGCGAAGCTGGCTCTGGGCGAGGCCGAAGCGGCCCTGGCGCATCAGGATGATGGCGCGGCCGGACATCGCCGCGAAATGCTTCGGCTCCAGCGCGATCGCCTGGTCGACATCGGCGAGCGCCCCGTCGAGATCGTCCTGCAGGAAGCGCACGAAGCCGCGCTGGTTCCAGGCCTCGGCATAGTCGGGCGCGGCTGCGATGGCCTGGTCCAGAAGGCTGTGGGCTCCGGCGAAGTCGTAGCTCTGCCGCCGTTCCATCGCGCGTTCGAGAAGTTGGCGGGTGGCAAGGTCCGGGGCCGCCGCCATCCAGTGATGCCAGATGGCGGATTCGGCGGCGCGGCCCTCCGCCTCATCGGCGGCGTTCTTCAGCGCGGCGAAGAGGCGAGCCTCGACCTGATGGTTCGGCTCGGAAACGGCCGGCGGCCGCACGCCGGTGCCGGGCGGCACGGTCGTCTCGGCCGAGACCGGAGAGGCCGCCACAAGGACGGTGCCCGCCCAGAACGCGTATCGGAACAGCGCTGCGCGATATCGCATGGTCGCGTTCTCCCCTGACCGTCGGCCGGACGTGGCGGCGGGCCGCTGAAGACTGGAGGCTACCGCCCCGACGGGAGAAGCAAAATCACCATGGCGTCATCGCCCTTCGCCGCTCAGCGGCGCGTGCCGCCTGCCGCGACCATCTCCCGCCACCGCGCCGCGATCGCCGCGCCGCTGTCGGCCGGCTGGGCGGGGAAGGAGAGTTCGCCCTCGTCGATCCGCACGAACGCCTGTTTCGAGCTCGTCCAGATATGCCCGGCCGGGATGAGCCAGGATGCATCGTCCAGCGTTCCCGCCTTGATGTTGACGCGGCGCGGATCCTCCTCCGTGCGATGCCGGAACCGCACGCCGCATTCGGGGCAGAAATCGCCGAGCCGCGTCCGCCCGGTCTCGGATATGCGCCGCGTCGTGTGGAACCGGCCCGTCACGGTGACGCTCTGCGGGTCGACGCGCAGGGACTCGCCGAAGGCGCTGGAGGTCTGCGTCTGGCACTCGGTGCAGTGACAGAGATAGAAGGCGATCGGCTCGGCATCGATCGCATAGCGCAGGGCGCCGCACTGGCAGCCGCCCTCAAGCGGCAGCGCCGGCATCGCCACCGGTCGGATCTCGTCACTCATGGCTTGCCCCGTTCTGGACGTTTCCGCCGTCCTTTACTATGACGGGCACCTTCACGCATACGAGACGGGTTCGCCATGGCCGGCCATTCACAGTTCAAGAACATCATGCATCGCAAGGGCCGCCAGGATGCGGTCCGCTCGAAGCTGTTCTCCAAGCTCGCGCGCGAGATCACCGTGGCGGCGAAAGCCGGTTTGCCGGATGCGGACATGAACCCGCGCCTGCGGCTCGCCATCGCCAACGCCAAGGCGCAGTCGATGCCGAAGGACAACATCGAGCGGGCGGTCAAGAAGGCGGCCGGCGGGGATGCCGAGAACTACGAGGAAATCCGCTACGAGGGATACGGCCCGGGCGGCGTCGCGGTGATCGTCGAGGCGCTGACCGACAACCGCAACCGCACCGCCTCCAATGTCCGCTCCTATTTCACCAAGTCGGGCGGCGCCATGGGCGAGACCGGCTCGGTCGCCTTCATGTTCGACAAGGTCGGCGAGATCATCTATCCGGCCGCAGCCGGCGACGCCGACAAGATCATGGAGGCAGCCATCGAGGCGGGTGCCGACGACGTGATGTCGGACGAGAACGGCCACACGATCATCACCGCCTTCGAGGATCTGAACGACGTCTCCTCCGCGCTGGAGCAGTCGCTGGGCGAGGCCGAGAGCGTGCGGACCATCTGGCGCCCGCAGACCGGCACGCCCGTGGACGAGGAGAAGGCCGTGAGCGTTATGAAGCTCATCGCCAATCTCGACGACGACGACGACGTCCAGAACGTCTACGCCAATTTCGAGGTCGACGACGAGGTGATGGCCCGGCTGTCGGCCGCCTGAGGCGACGGCCCGCCTATCCTTCCGACCGGCGGGCAGCGGCGGCCGGCACGATCGTCTCCGTGACGAGCCGGTGCAGCGCCTCGCGGTGGCCGGTCCAACCGGACGGGCTGTTCGCGTCGGAGGTGATCACCACGGTCAGGTCGAGTTCCGGCAGGACGTAGACCATCTGTCCGCCATAGCCCCAGCCGTATCGCACGTCGTAGCCGCCGAAGCGCTCGATGAACCAGCCGTAGCCGTAGCGCCCGGCGTGGAAGCGCGACTGCGTCCGCGGCTCCCAGGAGGCCGCGATCCAGTCTTCCGGGACGATCGCCTCTCCGTCTTCGTTGCGGCCGCCATTGCGATAGAGTTCGCCGAAGGCCAGCAGCGAGCGCGGCGTCATCGCCATCTGGTTGCCGCCGAGATAGATTCCCTGCGGATCGCGCTCCCAGGCGGTGATCGACACCCCCGTGCCGCCGAGCCAGTCGCGCGCCAGTTCCAGCGTGGAGCGGCCGGTCTCGCGGGTCAGGATCGCCGACAGAAGATGCGTCGAGCCGGTGGAATAGAGCATCGGCCCGCCGGGATCGGCATCGAACGGGCGCGCCAGCGCTGCCCGCACCCAGTCGCGGCTGGCGACCCAAGTGCCATAGTTCGCGCCGGAGGTGCGGCCGAGCCCGGCCTGCATCGACAGCAGATGGCCGATCGTCACGTCATCCATGCGCGGGTCGGGTTCGGCGGGCAGCTTGTCGCGCAGGAGCGGCGCGATCTTCTGGTCGACGCCGTCAAGCACGCCTTTGTCGATGGCGATACCGACGAGAGCCGAGATGATCGACTTCGAGGCCGACTTGATGTTGGTCGACTGCGTGGTGGCATGGCCGCGGAAGCCTTCGTCCACCAGCACCTCGCCGCCCTGCGCCACCAGCAGCGTCTCGACCGGCTCGAGGCTCCGGGCGCGCTCGATCGCCGGCTGGAAGGAAGGCGTGGCCGCTGCATCCTGCGCGAAGGCGCCGGACGGAGTGAAGATCATCGTGGCGGAGATGGCGGCGAGGAAGCCGCGTCGGGAAATGCTCATCGCGGGGACATGGGGCCGCCGTCGCCGCGCGGCACCCCGCTCACCGAAAGCTGATCCGGCCCAATCGGGAGCACGATCCGGTGGATGAGCCGCAAGACATGGCCGCGACGATCCGCGAACGCGCTTCGTTTGCCGTTTGTTCATGCTTCGTCTTCTCAATGCGCGGAGATTCGGGTAGGGGTAAAGGTTAAGAGAATGTTGCAGGAGCGGGTCATTCGTATCATCGGCATCGATCCGGGGCTGAGGAATACCGGCTGGGGCGTCGTCGAGATCGTCGGCAACTCGCTGCGCTTCGTGGCCAGCGGCACGGTAAAGTCCGACGCCAAGACCGACCTCGCCACCCGCCTGAAGACGCTGCATGACGGATTGACCGCAGTGATCGGGGCGCACGCGCCGCACGAGGCGGCGGTGGAACAGACCTTCGTCAACAAGGATGCGGTCGCGACGCTGAAGCTCGGCCAGGCACGCGGCATCGCCATGCTGGTCCCGGCACTGGCGGGGCTTCCGGTGGCGGAATACGCGCCGAACGCGGTCAAGAAGACCGTCATCGGCGTCGGTCACGGCGACAAGAAGCAGATCCACATGATGGTGAAGGTGCTGATGCCGAAGGCGACCTTCGACAGCGACGACGCGGCCGACGCCATCGCCATCGCCATCTGCCACGGCCACCATCGGCAGTCGGCGCAGACGCGGGCAGCCCTGGCGCGAGCCCAGGCGTAAGCCCTGGATGAAGCCCCGCGCCCGGACCAATGCGCCCGGACGCCGGTGTCGGGATCAGTCGGCGCTACCCCTGATGTCGGACTGGCGCAGTCCGGGGATCGGCCCGTCGCTGTTCTGTCCCTCGTCGCTCTTAGCCTTTCGCATCGCCTCGTTGGCTTCCTGTGCTTCCCGGCCGGCCTGCGTTTGCGGCGTCTCGGGGTCCGCGGGGTGCTTCGCGTCCACATGGACCGGGTTCTGCGGCTTGCCGTTCATCGCCTTGCCCTTCCGGTAGTTCCTTTCACAGGCCAACGCCTGCGCGCCGCCACGCGATCCGTGTCATTCAGCGCGCGCGTCTGTTCCTGACTTGTTCCGCTCGGCGTTTTGCGCGATAGGAACGGGGACCCCGCGCCGTTCGCCGCATCGCCGGAACGCTCGACTCTCCCATCCACCAGCCCCGGAGGCGCATCCTTGATCGGCAAGCTGAAGGGGACGATCGACGAGATCGGCGAGGATCACGTCCTGATCGACGTCCACGGCGTCGGCTACGTGGCGTTCTGCGGCGCGCGCACGCTGTCGGCGCTGGGCGGTGTCGGCGAAGCCGCGGTCCTGTTCATCGAGACCTATGTCCGCGAGGACATGATCCGGCTCTACGGCTTCGCCAGCGAGACCGAGCGCGGCTGGTTCCGCCTGCTCCAGAACGTGCAGGGCGTCGGCGCCAAGGTGGCGCTCGCCGTCTTGGGTACGCTCTCGACCGGCGATCTCGCCAATGCCGTGGCGCTGCAGGACAAGGCGATGGTGGCGCGCGCGCCCGGCGTCGGGCCGAAGGTAGCCGCGCGCATCGTGGCCGAACTGCGGGACAAGGCGCCGGCGTTTTCCGGCGCGGCCGACGCCGATTCCCTCAGCCTCAAGCGCGGCCTCGGCGAGGGCGTCGCACCGGCGCCGATCGCCGACGCCGTCTCCGCGCTCGTCAATCTCGGCTATCCGCGCGATCAGGCCGCCGGTGCCGTGGCGGTCGCGGTGAAGGAGGCGGGCGACGACGCCGCGTCCGCGGCGCTCATCCGCCTCGCGCTGAAGGCGCTGAGCCGGTGACCGCGCGCATTGACTTCGCCGCCGCGAGACGCGAAGCGCTCGGGGCATGAGCGACAGCCGCATCATCACGCCGGAGAAGCGCGGCGAGGACCTCGACACCACGCTGCGCCCGCAGCGCCTCGACGAGTTCGTCGGCCAGGCGGCGGCACGCGCCAACCTCAAGGTGTTCATCGAGGCGGCGAAGGCGCGAGGCGAGGCGCTGGATCACGTCCTGTTCGTCGGCCCGCCGGGGCTCGGCAAGACGACGCTCGCCCAGATCATGGCGAAGGAGCTGGGCGTCAACTTCCGCGCCACCTCCGGCCCGGTCATCGCCAAGGCCGGCGATCTCGCCGCCCTGCTCACCAACCTGGAAGAGCGCGACGTCCTGTTCATCGACGAGATCCACCGTCTCAGCCCGGCGGTCGAGGAGATCCTCTATCCCGCGATGGAGGATTTCCAGCTCGACCTGATCATCGGCGAGGGGCCGGCGGCGCGCTCGGTGAAGATCGACCTGTCGAAATTCACCCTCGTCGCCGCGACGACCCGGCTCGGCCTGCTGACGACGCCACTGCGCGACCGCTTCGGCATTCCGGTGCGGCTGAATTTCTACACGGTCGAGGAACTGGAGCACATCGTCAAGCGCGGCGCCCGGCTGATGGGGCTCGCCATGGCGGAGGAGGGCGCGCGCGAGATCGCCCGCCGGGCCCGCGGCACGCCGCGGATCGCCGGACGGCTGCTGCGCCGGGTGCGCGACTTCGCCGATGTCGCCGAGGTGCCGGTCGTCGACCGCCGCATCGCCGACGAGGCGCTGTCGCGGCTGGAGGTGGACAGTCTCGGCCTCGACCAGCTCGACCGGCGCTATCTGGATCTGATCGCCCTGAACTTCGGCGGCGGCCCGGTCGGCATCGAGACCATCGCCGCGGCGCTGTCGGAGCCGCGCGACGCGATCGAGGACATCGTCGAGCCCTATCTGCTGCAGCAGGGCTTCCTGCAGCGCACGCCGCGCGGCCGGCTGCTGACGCAGCGCGCCTTCCAGCATCTTGGGCTGGCGGTGCCGCCGAATTGGCAGGGCTCGCAGGCGAGCCTCTTCGAGGAACCGGGCGAGGGCTGAGGCGTCACCGGGCCTCGTCTCTGCCGATATCGTCGGGCGCGGCGGAAGCCGGGGAGGGCAGCCGCCCGCGCGGATGTCGCAGCGTTGCATCCAGGCGCTGTCCCGCACGCTCGATCGTCGCCAGCGCCGCGTCCCCGTGAAGCGGGCGCGCGAGTGCCAGGAGCGCCTCCATCTCGGTGCGGATGGCCGATCGCTGCGGCGCGTCCCGGCAGGCGGGAACCAGTTCGGCGAGGCAGTGCAGGTATCGCTGCGCCGCGATCATGTCGGATGCCACGTACTGGCGTATGTGCCCGAAGGAGATCGCCAGATAACCCTCGAAGCTGCGATCGCGATCGATCACCCGCAGCTTGCCGTCCTCGTCCACATGCAGCGGATCCGGCGACTCCCGTCCGGCCAGCAGAGCCAGCGACGCCGTCAGCCAGTCCATGCAGGTGATCGCCGTGAACGGATCGTTGACGCCCGGCGACAGGGCGCGGGCGGCGATCTCGACCAGCTCGTCGATCAGGAACACGGGATCGTCGCTCGGGGTCCGCTCGTTGCCCGCCGCGATTGAGGAGACGAGGGCCCGTCTCGTTTCGACGGACACGCGCTCGCTCGGCCAGGCATGGAAGAGGATGCGCCCGGGGTGGACGAATTCGCCGGTGCGGCAGTTCAGCCTGACAAGCAGTCCGGCCTCCCGCGCGGCGTTGACCAGTGTCGCCCGGTCGATGACCTGCAAATATCCCGTCCGGTCCGCCGCCACCTCCGCATAGGGCACGGTATCGGCCGCCTCGTCGGCCTCCGGGCGGAAGCAGGCGGGTATCTGCCAGACGAGCGCCTTGCGTCTTGCGTCGTCCTCGGCGCGACGCTCCGGGAACGTCTCCTCGATCTGCCTGATGACGGACTCGCCGATCCCGGCGACGACGTTGGAGATGTGGATGTTCGAAGGGACGTGGTGAATGAAGAAGATCAGCACCCCGATCGATGCGATGGCCAGGAGGATCGCGGCAATGATCGCGATGTTCGGCACGAACATCGCGCCGTAGGCGTCCCCGTCGGCGCCGTCCTGCACGCTGCGCAGCACCAGCATGCAGTAGACGAAGGTCGCGACGAACACGCCGAGCGTCACCTGGTTGCCGCGGTCGTTCATGAAGTTGGTCAGGAGTCGCGGGCCGAAGCTGCCGGAGGCGAAGACCACTGCGGCCATGGTGACCGAGAACACCGTGCCGGCCACCCCGATCATCGATCCGCCGATCGACGACAGGATGGCGCGCGCCCCGTCCGGCTGGGTAGCGAAGAGGAAGGCGCCGTCTCCGAAGGTTTCGATCGGGACGCGGGCGTCGATCTCGACCAGCACCACCGCCAGCACTGCGGAGGCGGTCGCCATGATCGCGGGGATGAACCAGTAGCTCGCAATGATGCGCTCGTAATACTGCCGGACAAACGCGCGCATCGCGGCTCCTTGAGGTCAGGCTGCAGCAGATATGGCCGCACCCCGCCGCCGCAAGCGCCGTTCGCCCGATCTTGTGACCACCTGCCCTTGGCGACACGATAGAGCTTCTTCAGCTTCGCGGTGGCGCCGATCGTGAAAAGCGCCGGCTGGTTGCCGTAGATGGGATCACTGACGGCGTAGAGCCACTGGCGTTCTCAAGTCGGCGGCGAGGCTTGAAAACCTTTCCTTGTGGGCGGGAAGTTACTATGGGCAACAGCCTGTAACAGCCGCATGACACTGGCCGCCCGTCTCGGCGCCGTTCTCGAAGCGCGGATGGCGGGGCAGAAGCGCGTAACGGGAATCTCGACGATGAGCGAAGAACTTGCGGGCCGGCTGACCGAATCCGGCCATGCGCTCAGGGTCCGCGTCTATTTCGAGGACACCGACTTTTCCGGCGTCGTCTATCACGCCCGCTACCTGCATTTCCTCGAGCGCGGCCGCTCGGATTTCCTGCGCCTCAAGGGAATCGGCCACCGCGAACTGCTTTCCGGCGCATTCGGCGCGCCGATGGCCTTTGCCGTGCGGCACATGGAGATCGACTTCCTGCGGCCGGCCCGCATCGACGACGTGCTGACGGTCGAGACGAGAACGGAGCGCCTCGGCGGCGCGCGTATCATGCTGTCGCAGCGGATCGTGCGGGAGGACGATCTTCTCGTGGCGGCCAAGGTGAAGGTCGCGGTGATCTCGCCGGACGGCAAGCCGATGCGCATGCCGCTGCGGGTGATGACGGAACTGGCGCCGGCGGAGACTGGAGCGGCAGGGCCGCTAACCTCCTCTTAACCTTACTCGCGGATGAATGTCTCCGGGGCAGTTTGAGAAGACCGCGCCTTTCTTTCACCGGATTCGCTTGTGAAAGGGCATCAAGGGGTTAGGCGCTCGGACGGATGGCAGGTGCGCTGCTGCGGTCCGATATCGGTGAGCGGCCGGGCGTCGCCGCAAGCCTTGGCGCCACGGTTCTGAATTTCGAGGATATCTGGGATGAACGGGGAAGTCGTTCAGGGGACTTTGGCGGCCGCCGGCACGGTGTCGCTCTGGGAACTCTTCTTGCACGCCGGCTTCATCGTCAAGCTGGTGATGATCGGGCTCATCGTCGCCTCGGTCTGGACCTGGGCGATCATCATCGACAAGTCGATGCGGTACGCGCGCTTCCGGCGCCAGCTCAACAAGTTCGAGAGCAATTTCTGGTCCGGCCAGTCGCTGGAGGACCTCTACCACAACCTCTCGGAGCGCAAGACCTCGGGCATGGGGTCGCTGTTCGTCGCGGCGATGCGCGAGTGGAAGAAGTCGTTCGAGAAAGGGGCGCGCTCGCCGATCGGCCTTCAGGCCCGCATCGAGAAGGCGATGGACGTCACCCTGGCGCGCGAGATGGACGATCTGGAATCACGCCTCGGCTTCCTGGCGACAGTCGGCTCCGCCGCGCCCTTCATCGGCCTGTTCGGCACGGTGATCGGCATCATGACGTCGTTCCAGGCGATCGCCGGCTCGCAGCAGACGAGCCTTGCCGTCGTGGCGCCGGGCATTGCCGAGGCGCTGCTGGCGACCGCGATCGGCCTCGTCGCCGCGATCCCGGCGGTCGTCGCCTACAACAAGCTGTCGGCCGACGCGGGCAAGCTGGGAATGCGCCTCGAAGCCTTCGCGGACGAGTTCTCGTCGATCCTGTCGCGTCAGATCGACGAAAAGCTCGCACGCTGACGGCGGAACGGCGTCCGGGAAAGGGCTGAACGATGGGTATGTCTGCGGGAACAGGTGGCGCGAAGAACTCGCGCCGGGGCCGTCGCCGGCGCGCTCCGCTGAGCGAGATCAACGTCACGCCGATGGTCGACGTGATGCTCGTCCTCCTGATCATCTTCATGGTCGCCGCGCCGATGCTGACGGTCGGCGTGCCCCTGGAACTGCCGGAGGCGCAGGCCAACGCGCTGAACGCCGAGACGCAGCCGATCACCATCTCGGTGCGCTCGAACGGAACCGTCTTCCTCAACGAGACCGAGGTCCCCGTAGAGGACGTCGTCGCCCAGCTGCAGGCGATCGCCACCACCGGCTACAACGAGCGGATCTTCCTGCGCGGCGACCGCGCCACGGATTACGGCACCGTCATGCAGGTGATGGCACGCATCTCGGCGGCCGGCTTCCGCAATATCGGGCTCGTGACCGATCCCACTGCCGCCACGCCGGCGTGATCCGATCGCCATGAAAGCCGGTCTGGTCTTCTCCACTGCGCTGCATACGGCAGTCCTGACCTGGGGGCTCTGGTCGCTCTCGGCGCCGGACCCGCTGGACGTATCGTCCGTGGAGTCGATGCCGGTGGATCTCGTGTCGATCGAGGAGTTCTCCGAGGCGGTCGCGGGCGCGAGGGAGGCGCCGCTCGCCGAGACACCTGCGCCGACGCCGACCCAAACCCCCGAGACCCTGCCGATGCCCGCCGAGAACGTCGGCGACAACGAGGTCGACCTGCCGACGCCGCCGACCCCGGTCGAGCGGCCGCGGCCGGTGGAACAGGCGGCCGCCGCGCAGCCGGCTCCCGCGCCACCCGAGCCCGCACCGGCGCCCGAACCCGAGCCCGCGCCGGTCGAGATCCCGCCACCGGTCGAGACGCCGCCGGCCGAGACGCCCGCCGACGCGACGCCGCCCGAGCCCGTCGAGGCCGATCCCGTCGAGCAGGCGATCGCCGAGGCCGAGGCGGCACCGGCCGTGCCGCCGGCACCTCGAAACGTCCCGGTTCCGGCGACGAAGCCCGCGCCGCCCCGGCCGGCCGTCGCCGAGACACGCCAGCCGGAGCGCCCGCCGGAACAGCCGCAGCCGACCGAACAGGCCGAGATCCAGACGCCGGAAGAGAGCGAGTTCGACGCGGACCAGATCGCCGCGCTGCTCAACCGGGAGCAGGCGGCCGGCGGTGGCGCGCGGCGCTCCGAGCAGCAGGCCGCTCTCGGCACGCAGCGCACCACGGGCGCCACGCTGTCGCAGAGCGAGCTCGATGCGCTGCGCGGGCAGATCCAGCGCTGCTGGTCGCCGCCCGCCGGCGTCTCGGAGGCCGGCTCGCTGCGGATATCGATCCAGCTTCGCCTCGATCCGTCCGGCGCCCTCGAGACGGTGCCGCAGATCGTCGGTGGCGGGGGCGACGGCTCGATGGTCGAGCGGATCGCCGGCGAAGCCGCGCTCCGCGCCGTCCGCCGCTGTGCGCCCTACAACCTGCCGGCCGAGAAATACGAGACCTGGGCCGACGTCATCGTGAATTTCGATCCCAGTCAGATGTTCTGATGCGGGGCTTCCACGCAACATCCGGGGCGTCGTCGGCGCAAGCTTCGGGCTGCGCCTTGGAAAACCCCGATTTGCCTGTACGACCGCGCGTCGGGAGCAGGACAGCGAACGCGGCCTTGCCGTCGTCCGTCGTCACGACACGGCGGCCGGCGAGGGCGGCGACACAACACAGGCGGCGGGCCACCAACCGGCATCGCGCCATCCGTCATCAACGGAAGGACCGAACATGAACACCATTATCAGGAGCGTCCTTGCCGCGGCCTTCGCGCTTGTCGGCGCGCTGCTCACGGTGGCGCCCGCATCCGCCGTCGTCGAGATCGACATCACCCAGGGCAACGTCCAGCCGCTCCCGATCGCGATCACCGACTTCCAGTCGCCGGACGGGCTCGGCGCGCAGATCGCCGGCGTGGTCGCGGCCGATTTGAAGCGCTCGGGCCTGTTCGCGCCGATCGAGAAGGCCGCCTTCATCCAGAAGGGCCTGACCCCGGATGTCAGCCCGACCTTCTCCGACTGGACGGTGATCAACGCGCAGGCGCTGGTTGTCGGCCGCGTTACGCCGGAAGCGGACGGGCGGCTGCGGGTGGAATTCCGCCTCTGGGACACGTTCGCCGGCCAGCAGCTGGACGGCCAGCAATTCTACACCAATCCCGATAACTGGCGCCGCGTCGCCCACATCATCGCCGACGCGATCTACGAGCGGCTGACCGGCGAGAAGGGCTATTTCGACACCCGGATCGTCTTCGTGTCCGAGAGCGGCGCCAAGGACCAGCGGGTCAAGCGGCTCGCCATCATGGACCAGGACGGCGCCAATGTGCGGTTCCTGACGGATGGCAGCGACCTCGTGCTGACGCCGCGCTTCTCCCCGAACCGGCAGGAGGTCACCTACATGTCGTTCGGTCAGGGCGAGCCCCGCGTCTATCTCCTCCAGTTGGAGACCGGACAGCGCGAGATCGTCGGCAACTTCCCGGGCATGACCTTCTCGCCGCGCTTCTCGCCGGACGGGCAGAAGGTGATCATGAGCCTTCAGCAGGAAGGCAACGCCAACATCTACGCGATGGACCTCAGGTCCCGCGCCACCACCCGGCTCACCAACACCGCGGCCATCGATACGTCGCCGTCCTATTCGCCGGACGGCTCGCGGATCGTGTTCGAGTCGGATCGCGGCGGGCGCCAGCAACTCTACGTGATGAGCGCCGACGGCTCGAACCAGCAGCGCATCTCGTTCGGCGACGGCTCCTACTCCACGCCGGTGTGGTCGCCTCGCGGCGATCTGATTGCCTTCACCAAGCAGTCGGGCGGGCAGTTCCAGATCGGCGTCATGCGGCCGGACGGCTCGGGCGAGCGGATCCTCACCTCCGGCTTTCACAACGAGGGCCCGACCTGGGCGCCGAACGGCCGGGTGCTGATGTTCTTCCGCGACGAACGGGGCGGCAGCGGCCCGCAGCTCTTTTCCATCGATCTGACCGGGTACAACGAGCAGCGGGTGCCGACGCCGGGCTACGCCTCGGATCCCGCCTGGTCGCCCTCGCTGGAGTAGCGCTTCCCGCTCCCGGGCAGCCTCGCGCAAGCCTTGCCACCCATCATGCGCTGATCGTCGCGGAGATGCCTCCCATGGCAGCTCCGCGACCGTCGGCGCGCCTTGATCGGGCGGCAGGACGGCACGTCCCGAACGGTGCGGGGCAGCGCGGAAATCGATTGTTTTTACCGTGTGTTAAGGCTGGTCAGCGTAAACGTCGGGTAACGGGTTTCGTTTGTTTTTGAAGGAGCTGGCCATGCGCCGGACGGTTTTCGGGGTTAACAGCCGCGTCGTGATGGCGCTCGCAGCAGCCTTGCTGGTCGCGGGTTGCGCCAAGAAGGACGGCCTGCCGGACAACGCCGCGGGCCTCGGCCTGGGCGGGCCGGGCGGCATGGGCGGTGGCGCCGGCGCGACCTCGCCCGGCTCGACGCAGGACTTCACGGTCAATGTCGGCGATCGCATCTTCTTCGACACCGATTCGTCCTCGATCCGTGCCGACGCCCAGCAGACGCTGCAGCGCCAGGCGCAGTGGCTGAACCAGTATCCGCAATACGCCATCGTCGTGGAAGGTCACGCCGACGAGCGGGGCACGCGCGAATACAACCTCGCGCTGGGTGCACGGCGCGCCGCTGCCACGCGGGACTACCTCGCCCAGCTCGGCGTCCCGGCCAATCGCATGCGCACCCTGTCCTACGGCAAGGAGCGGCCGGTCGCCGTCTGCGACGACATCTCCTGCTGGTCGCAGAACCGCCGCGCCGTCACCGCGCTGAGCGGCGCCGGCAGCAGCTGATCTGGCGACTTTCCTCTGCAAGATCGGCGACGGCCCTGCGGCCGTTGCCCGGATACGACAGGCAGGGCCAGCCTGGGCGGACGTCGCGTCTCGCCCAACTTTGGCCGAACTCCCCCCTTCCAAGCTAGGAAGACCCGGCTGCGGAAGGCGACGCGCGCCTCTGCGCCCGGTCTCATTCCGTCCGAGGGGATTGCTGTTCATGTACCGTCGATCGACGATTTTCGCCGCGTCCGGCCTGGCGCTCATGCTGGGAACGACCGGCGTGTCGGCCCTTGACCTGCCGTTCGGGCTGGGCGCCTCACGGGCCGAAACGGGCGAGGAGCGCCCTGTCCGCATGGCGCAGGCAGCCGACCCGTTGCTCCGCATCAACCAGCTCGAGGAGGAGCTTCGCCGCATCAACGGCCGGGTCGAGGAGCTGAGCTTCCAGCTGCTCCAGGCTCAGGAGGACATGCGGAAATATCGCGAGGACACCGAATTCCGGTTTCAGGAACTGGAAGGCGGCTCGGGCGACGCATCACCCGCATCGACCGGCGAGCGCCGGACCGAGGCGCTTCCGGATGAACCACGCCCGGAGGCCGCGGCGGGCGCGGACACCGGTTCCGGCGACGACGATATCGGCCGCATCCTCGGCCAGGAACTCGACATCGCCGCGGTCGGCGCGGTGGTGAACGAGGTTCCGGCGACGAATTCGGCGCCCAGTTCCACCGTCGCCGCGGTGACGCCGGAAGGGCCCGGCCAGATGTACGATCTGGCCTACAATTATCTGCTGGCCGGCGACTACGATCTCGCCGAGCAGGCGTTCAGGCAGTATTCCCAGACCTATCCGAATGCGTCGGATGCTCCCGATGCGCAATACTGGCTGGGGGAGAGCCTCTTCCAGCAGCAGAAATACACCGATGCCGCCGAAGTTTTCCTGAGCGCGCAGAAGGGCCATCCCGACAGCGGCAAGGCGCCCGAGATGATGCTGAAGCTCGGAATGTCGCTGGCCAAGCTGCAGAACCGCGACACGGCATGCATCACCTACAAGGAGGTGTCACGACGCTATCCGCAGATGAGCGCCAACGTGAAGCGCAAGCTCGAGAGCGAGCAGAGCGCCGCCAACTGCTGATGGCCGGCGGGCGAGAGCCCCCCATGCTGTCGCTTACCGATCCGGCGGAAGCTCCTTCCGTACTGCTCGAGACGCTGGCAACCGCGCTGACCGCCGGGATCGACGCGGCGGCGGACCGCGCCGGGCGTAGCGGTCCGGTCATCCTGGCGGTTTCCGGCGGTCCCGATTCGATGGCCCTGCTCTTGGCCGCCGTGGAAGTCCGCCGCCGGTCGCCCGGCGGGCAGACCGATTTCGTGGTCGTCACCGTGGATCATGGCCTGCGGCTGGCGGCGGCGGCGGAAGCCCGCGCCGTTGCGGAGGTCGCAGAGGGCCGGGGGCTGCCGCATCGAACCATGCGGCTGGCCGCCCTTTTGAGCGGCAACGTTCCTGCGGCCGCTCGGCGCGGCCGTTATGCGCTCCTGCTCGAAGCCGCCCGCGATGCCGGGGCTTCGATCATCGTGACCGCCCATCACGAGGGCGACCAGTTCGAGACCCATCTGCTTGCGCGCGCACGGCGGGCGGGCCCCGTCGGGCTTGCCGCCATGCGCAAGATGCGTGATTTGGCGCCAAGGGTCGTGCTGCTGCGTCCCTTCCTCGAAGTGCCGGGCGTCGACCTCAAGGCGCTGGTGGCCGCGAGCGGCATCGAGGCCGTTGACGACCCGACCAACAAAGACGAGCGATACGAGCGCGTGCGACTGAGGAACCGGCTTTCCGGGTCGCCTTCCGACCACCCACGCCTGCGCCTTGCCATCGCCCGGAGCCGCGGCGAGCGGGATGCGCTGGAGCGCGCGCAGGCAGTGTTCATCGGCGCTGCGGAAAGAGCGGGAGAACTCCGGTTCGGCGACGACGGCGTGCTGCGTGTCGCACGTGCGGCGTTCCGGCGCCTTGATGCGGACACGGCCTTCGCCTTCCTGGTGCGCGCGCTCGCCGCGGTATCGGGCGGCGACTATGGGCCCGGCGCTGCTCAGGTGTTGCGGCTGCGGGCCGCGCTGGCCGGACCCGAAGGAAGCGTCCATGCGACGCTGGGCGGCGTCATCGTCGAGGCGGATCCGGACACGATCCTGTTCCTGCGGGAATTCGGCCGAGCCGGCATCGAAGCGGTTTTGCCGGGCGATCCGGACGCTATGTTCGACGGACGATTCCTCGTCGGATCGCCGCGGCAGCAAAATCCGAAAGCGACCCGGATCGCCGCATTCGGCGCGTTCGGGCGCGGCAACCGCGTCGAGAAAACCCTGCCGGTGCTGGTGGGGGAGGCGGGGCTCCTGGCGGTGCCGGATGCTCTGGCGCACAAGGCGCCCGCCGACTGTCTGCGCCTGGAGACGACCTGCCTGCTTGCCTGGCGGTTGCTTCGGGACCTGCCGCGCCGGTTTTCCCCAGCCGCTCCCGCAGTTAAGGGTGTGGCCAGCCGATTTGCGGCAAAAGCGCCCGGACGTGTTGGCAAGGCTGGAGACACCTCCTATCTTCGAAAAAACGTCTGAGCGGTCTCGGGCGGCCATCCCAGGAAGACTGATGAACCAGAATTTCCGGAATTTCGCACTCTGGGCGATCATCGCATTGCTGCTGATCGCTCTCTTCCAGCTGTTTTCCAACGGGGCGCAGACCGCCGGGGCACGCGAGGTTCCCTATTCGCAGTTCCTCTCCGAGGTGGAGACCGGGCGCGTCGAGTCGGTGACGATCCAGGGACAGCGGATCACCGGCCAGTACAACGACGGCTCGACGCCGTTCCAGACCTACGCACCCGAGGATCCGCAGCTGGTCAGCCGGCTGGAGGCCCGCGACATCCAGATCACCGCCAGCCCGCCCGGCGACAACTCCAACCCGATCTGGTCGATGCTCCTGTCCTTCGGGCCGATCCTCCTGATCCTCGCGGTCTGGATCTTCCTGATGCGCCAGATGCAGGGCGGTGCCGGCGGCAAGGCGATGGGCTTCGGCAAGTCCAAGGCGAAGCTTCTGACCGAGGCGCATGGCCGCGTCACCTTCCAGGACGTCGCCGGTGTCGACGAGGCCAAGCAGGACCTCGAGGAGATCGTGGAATTCCTGCGCGAGCCGCAGAAGTTCCAGCGGCTCGGCGGCAAGATCCCGCGCGGCGTGCTGCTCGTCGGTCCTCCCGGCACCGGCAAGACGCTGCTCGCCCGCTCCGTGGCCGGCGAAGCCAACGTGCCCTTCTTCACCATCTCGGGCTCGGACTTCGTGGAGATGTTCGTGGGCGTCGGCGCCAGCCGCGTGCGCGACATGTTCGAGCAGGCCAAGAAGAATGCGCCTTGCATCATCTTCATCGACGAGATCGACGCGGTCGGCCGCCATCGCGGTGCCGGCCTCGGCGGCGGCAATGACGAGCGCGAGCAGACGCTGAACCAGCTTCTCGTCGAGATGGACGGCTTCGAGGCGAACGAGGGCATCATCCTGATCGCCGCCACCAACCGTCCGGACGTGCTCGATCCGGCGCTGTTGCGGCCGGGCCGCTTCGACCGCCAGGTGATGGTGCCGAACCCCGACGTCGGCGGCCGAGAGAAGATCCTCAAGGTGCATGTGCGCAACGTGCCGCTGGCGCCCAATGTCGACCTGCGGACCATCGCGCGCGGCACTCCCGGTTTCTCCGGCGCCGATCTCGCCAACCTCGTCAACGAGGCGGCGCTGATGGCGGCGCGGCGCAACAAGCGGCTCGTCACCATGCTCGAGTTCGAGGACGCCAAGGACAAGGTCATGATGGGCGCCGAGCGCCGGTCCATGGCGATGACCGAGGACGAGAAGAAGCTGACGGCGTATCACGAGGCGGGCCATGCGCTGGTCGGCATCCACGAGCCGTTCAACGATCCGCTGCACAAGGTCACGATCATCCCGCGTGGCCGGGCGCTCGGCGTCACCATGAACCTGCCGGAGCGGGACCGCTACGGCATGCGCAAGAACGAGATGGAGGCGCGGCTCTCGATGATCTTCGGCGGGCGTGCCGCCGAGGAGATCATCTACGGTCTCGACAACGTCACGACGGGCGCCTCCAACGACATCCAGCAGGCCACCAACATGGCCCGCGCTATGGTGATGGAATACGGCATGAGCGACAAGCTCGGCCGGCTGCGCTACCGGCAGAACCAGGAGGAGGTCTTCCTTGGCCATTCGGTCTCGCAGCAGCAGAACATGTCGGAAGACACGGCGCGCCTGATCGATTCCGAGGTGCGCCAGATCATCGAGGTGGCGGAGAACAAGGCTCGCAGGATCCTGAACGACCATATCGACGAACTGCATCTGCTGGCCAAGGGATTGCTCGAGTACGAGACCCTGTCCGGCGACGAGGTTCGCGATCTGCTGGCCGGCAAGTCGCTGGCCCGTGACATGGGCGACGACACGCCGCCCTCGCGCGGATCGGCCGTGCCGAAGGCGGGGCCCGCCCGTCCGCTGCCGCCGCGCGACGAATCGGACGATGGCCTGGAGCCGGCCCCGACGACCTGATCGTCGTTCTCAGCGCGTAGATTCGAGAGCGCCTCCCTTGGGGGGCGCTCTCTGCGTTTCGGGTCGGTCGTTCGAGCCGAAAAGTTCGGGAGCCGCCGAGCCGCACTTTCTTGCGCCCCCTGCTTAGGATACGAACAGCGGTCGCAACAGCTTCTGCAGGAACAGGTACACCGATGGGCAGAACGTATTTCGGCACGGACGGCATCAGGGGTACCGCCAACCGACACCCGATGACCGCCGAACTCGCGATGAAGGTCGGCATGGCGGCGGGTATCGCGTTCCAGCGCGGCAGCTATCGCCATCGCGTGGTGATCGGCAAGGACACGCGCCGCTCGAGCTACATGATCGAGAACGCCATGGTGGCGGGCTTCACCGCCGCGGGCATGGACGTATTCCTGCTCGGGCCGATGCCGACGCCGGCCGTCGCCATGCTGACCCGTTCGCTGCGGGCCGATATCGGCGTGATGATCTCCGCCTCGCACAACCCGTTCGAAGACAACGGCATCAAGCTGTTCGGGCCGGACGGCTACAAGCTCTCCGACGAGATCGAGCTGAAGATCGAGCGCCTGCTCGACGACGACCTGACGGCGCGGCTACCCACCGGCGACAGGCTGGGGCGTGCCAAGCGCGTCGACGGCGTCCACGACCGCTACATCGAGTTCGCCAAGCGCACGCTGCCGCGTTCGATGTCGTTCGACGGCCTGAGGGTCGCGATCGACTGCGCCAACGGGGCGGCCTACCGCGTGGCGCCGGAGGTCCTGTGGGAGCTCGGCGCCGAGATCGTCAAGCTCGGCGTCTCGCCCGACGGAACCAACATCAACCGCAATTGCGGGTCGACGGATCCGGCGGCGCTGATCGAGAAGGTGAAGGAAGTGCGCGCCGACATCGGTATCGCGCTCGACGGCGATGCCGACCGTGTGCTCATCGTCGACGAGACGGGCGCGATCGTCGATGGCGACCAGCTGATGGCCGTCATCGCGGAAAGCTGGTCGGAGGACGGTCGGCTGGCGGCGGGGGGCATCGTCGCCACCATCATGTCCAATCTAGGCCTGGAGCGCTTTCTCCAGGACCGCCAGCTGCAACTGGCCCGCACCAAGGTCGGCGACCGCTACGTCGTCGAGCACATGCGCGCCCACGGCTACAATGTCGGCGGCGAGCAGTCGGGCCACATCGTGCTGTCCGACTACGGCACCACCGGCGACGGGCTCGTCTCGGCGTTGCAGATCCTCGCTGTGGTCAAGCGCAAGGGTGGGACCGTATCGGATGTCTGCCGGCGCTTCGATCCGGTGCCGCAGATCCTGAAGAACGTCCGGTTCGCCGGCGGCGAGCCGCTCGAGCGCGAGCTCGTGCAGCATGCGATCGCCGCGGGGCGCGAGCGCCTCGGCAATGGTGGACGGGTGGTGATCCGTCCATCGGGCACCGAGCCGCTGATCCGCGTCATGGCGGAAGGTGATGACCGCAGCCTCGTCACGTCGGTTGTCGACGACATTGTCGGCGCGCTACGGCAAGCCGCAGCGTAAGGCATCGGCGCCGGACGAAGCTCTTGCCGCCGTCAGGTGTAGCTCAAGGAACGGTTTGGTACAGACGCACTGTGTCCTCCAAGCCACAATTCTGGCGCTGTGGCGGCACTTCTTATACTAACGGTTAACCAATGCGATTTACCTTGTTCGTTAAGAGACAGCCGTGACGGCGCTCTCTCGACGTGCAACCGGAGATGATCGCAATGAAATCCGTATTGATGACGACCGTCGCCGCGATTGGCGTCGTGTCATGCCTGAACAGCGCCGCCCGCGCGGCTGACATCATCGAGCCCATCTATGTGGAGCCGCCCGTGCCGGTCTACGAGGAGCCGGTCAAGGAGAATTACTCCGGCTGGTACATCCGCGGCGATGCCGGCTATCTCTTCGGCAGCAAGAGCAGCGGAGACTACAGTGTCTTCGGTGACCACGGTTCCCGTTATCACTACGACGAGCTCGAGCTGAAGGGCTCCTACACCGTCGGTGCCGGTGTCGGTTACCGGGTCGCCGAGCATTTCCGTGCCGACCTCTCGCTCGACTATTACGATCTCGACATCGAAGGCCGCAGCGACTGCCCGAGCTATGTCGGTGCAGGCTGCTACTACAACGACAGCTCGTCCGCCGACGTCTGGACGGCCATGGCGAACGCCTATGTCGACCTGCCGTATTTTGGTCCCGTGAGCCCCTATTTCGGCGCCGGCCTCGGCTTCGCCCATGTCGGCTACGGCGAGATGACCAACGAGATCTGCAACCCGACCTGCGGCGTCGACGGCAACTTCATCGGCTACCACGGCGGTGAGGACAGCTGGCGGTTCGCTTCCTCGCTGATGGCTGGCGCCAGCGTCGACATCAGCAAGCAGCTCAAGCTGGACGTGGGTTACCGCTACACCCGCGTCTTCGAGGGCGACGCCTTCGGCTTCGATCAGGTCGACTCGGCCTTCGGCGCCAGCGGTGTCCAGGGCCGCGACCACGGCTTCAACCTCCACGCCGTCCGGGCTGGTCTGCGCTACGAGTTCGGCGGTGGCGGCTTCGGCAAGGGCAAGGGCAAGGAGCCGGTCTACGCCGCCGCCCCTGTCTACGAGGAGCCCGCGCCGTTCTACCAGGAGCCCGTCTACAAGTAGACGCTTCTCCCCGACCTTCGAAAAGCCGTCGCCTCCGGGCGGCGGCTTTTCGCGTTTTGTGGGCCGGCGGAAGGCAACACGGTTAATGAACAGGGTTAATCACCGGTTAAGCTTTTGTTGCCAGAGTTGTTCCAGACGAGGTTGCTGTCCGCCGCCGGGCGGGCGCCGAAACGGGATGACGGGGAAGCAAGGGCCATGAAGTCGACAGGGATCACGATGATGGGCGCCGTCCTGCTGGGGACGACACAGCTTGCGGGCGCCGCCGACATGCTGCCGCCGATCTACGACGCGCCGCTCTACGAGAGCGTGCCGGAGGTCGTGCCGGTCGAGATCGGCAACGGCTGGTATCTCCGCGGCGACGTGTCCTACGGGTTCAACCGCGATCTGAGCGTCGACTACCGGGAGTATCGCCCGGACTTCGCGACGTATCCCGGCAGCTTCTTCAGCGGCTACGACGCCTACCAGTACGATTCGTTTTCCGCGACGCATGACGGCTTCGAGCTGGACGACAGCGTCGATGTCGGCGTCGGCTTCGGTTACCAGTTCACCGACTATTTCCGCGGCGACCTGACGGCGCGCTACTACAAGCTCGAGGTCGAGGGCAGCGACAGGAGCGAGGCATGCTTTGACGCTGCCGGAGCGCAGGGCTTCAACACCGACCTTCTGGATTGCGACTCATCGCTTTCTGCCGATGCCGACGCGCTCGAACTGATGGCCAACGCCTATGTCGACCTCGGCACTTTTGCCGGCTTCACCCCCTATGCCGGTGCCGGCGCCGGCGCGGTCCGGGTGTCCTATGACGACTTCTCCGGTCGCTCGCGCTGTGCCTACGACGGCACCGTCTGCGATCCGGCCTATTACGATTTCGACGCCAGCTACAAGGGCGGGGAGAGCTGGCGCTTCGCCTACTCCCTGATGGCCGGCGTCTCCTACGACATCAGCCGCAACCTGAAGTTCGACGTCGGCTATCGCTTCACCGATGTCGACGGCGGCGAGATGTTCAGCTTCGACGGCGTAGGCGCGAATGGCGCGACGGCCGACGACGGCGGTTTCCAGCGGCACGCCATCCAGGCGGGTCTGCGCTACTCGCTCTGGTAGGGCCCGCGTCCCGCAAGGACGCCAAGATCTCTCCAGGTATCTCACGACGGCGGGGCCAAAGGCTCCGCCGCTTTCATTTCGGGCGGGGGGAGGGGCAGGCCCGTCTTGAAAATGTCGCTTGACCGCCGCAAGCCCGAAGCGTAGCAGCGCCAGTGGGACACCTCTCCCCAACGAGAGGCACCTATCTGAAAGGATAGCTCATATGGCGAATACCCCGAAGCCGGACCTGCGTCCGGCCAATCCCCGTTTTTCTTCCGGCCCCTGCGCCAAGCGTCCCGGATGGACGCTGGAGGCTCTGGGTGATGCGGCCCTCGGCCGCTCGCACCGCGCGAAGATCGGCAAGAGCAAGCTCCAGCAAGCGATAGACGAGACCCGCAGCGTGCTCGGCGTGCCTGCCGACTATCGCATCGGCATCGTGCCGGCCTCCGATACCGGCGCCGTCGAGATGGCGATGTGGTCGCTTCTCGGCGCCCGCGGCACCGACGTTGTGGCCTGGGAGTCCTTCGGTTCCGGCTGGGTCACCGATGCGGTCAAGCAGCTCAAGCTGGAGGACGTGCGCGTCCTCGAGGCGCCCTATGGCGAGATCGTCGACCTGGCCGAGGTGGATTTCGACCGCGACGTCGTCTTCACCTGGAACGGCACCACCTCCGGCGTGCGGATGCCGAACGGCGATGCCATCCCGGCAGACCGCCAGGGCCTGACGATCTGCGATGCGACCTCGGCCGCCTTCGCGCAGGACCTGCCCTTCGACAAGCTCGATGTCGTGACCTTCTCCTGGCAGAAGGTGCTCGGCGGCGAGGCGGCCCACGGCATGCTCATCCTCAGCCCCCGTGCCGTCGAGCGGCTGGAGAGCTACAAGCCGGCGTGGCCGCTGCCGAAAATCTTCCGCCTCACCTCCGGCGGCAAGCTGATCGAGGGCATCTTCAAGGGCGAGACGATCAACACGCCGTCGATGCTGTGCGTCGAGGACTATCTCGACGCACTGGCCTGGGCGAAGTCCATCGGCGGCCTGGAGAGGCTGAAGGCCCGTGCCGACGCCAATCTGGCGGTGATCGAGAAGTTCGTCGCGGCGAATGACTGGATCGGCTTCCTCGCGAAGACCCCGGAAACCCGTTCCAACACGTCGGTCTGCCTGCAGTTCACCGATCCGGCGATCGTGGCGCTGCCCGACGACGCGCAGGCGGCCTTCGCCAAGGGCGTCGTCGCGACGCTGGAGAAGGAAGGCGTCGCGCTCGACATCGGCGCCTATCGCGACGCGCCTCCCGGGCTGCGTATCTGGGCCGGCGCCACCGTCGAGGCCGCCGATCTCGAGGCGCTGATGCCCTGGCTGGCCTATGCCTACGAGGCGCAGCGCGCGACCCTGGCGCAAGCCGCCTAGCCTTCACGAGGCGCCGCGGTCCCCGGACAAGACGCCATTCCTGTCGCGTTCACGGGAGAGGGTGGACGGCGCGCAGCGCCGGACGGGTGAGGGCCCGACGGGCGCCTCCCTCGCTCGTAATCGCCGGAAGCAGCGCCCCACGAAGCCCTCATCCGGCCCTTTGGGCCATCGTTTCCCGCAAGCGGGAGACGAACAGTTCGCGGCCTTCGCCGCCTTCCTCACTTAATTCCAAGGCGCGCCCGGACGCAGCCGTCCGTCGCCGCAAGCCACAAGGACACCCCACAAATGGCACCCCGCGTTCTCGTTTCCGACAAGCTGTCTCCCACCGCCGTCCAGATCTTCAAGGATCGCGGCGTCGAGATCGACTATCTGCCCGACCTCGGCAAGGACAAGGAGCAGCTGCTGGCGGTCATCGACCGGTATGACGGCCTGGCGATCCGCTCCGCCACCAAGGTCACCGAAAAGCTGATCGAGGCGGCCACGAAGCTCAAGGTCATCGGCCGGGCCGGCATCGGCGTCGACAATGTCGACATTCCGGCGGCCAGCCGGAAGGGCATCATCGTGATGAACACGCCCTTCGGCAACTCGATCACCACGGCCGAGCACGCCGTCGCGCTGATGTTCGCCGTCGCGCGCCAGTTGCCCGCCGCCGATGCCTCCACCCAGGCCGGCAAGTGGGAGAAGAACCGCTTCATGGGCGTCGAGATCACCGGCAAGACGCTGGGCGTCATCGGCTGCGGCAACATCGGCTCGATCGTCGCCTCGAGAGGTGTGGGTCTGAAGATGCGGGTGATCGCCTTCGATCCCTTCCTTTCGACCGAGCGTGCCGCCCAGCTCGGCATCGAGAAGGTGGAGCTCGACGGCCTTTTCAAGCGTGCGGACTTCATCACGCTGCACACCCCGATGACCGAGAAGACCAAGGGCATCATCGACAAGGCGGCGATCGCGAAGATGAAGGACGGCGTGCGCATCGTGAACTGCGCGCGCGGCGGCCTGATCGTCGAGGCCGATCTCGCCGAGGGGCTGAAGTCGGGCAAGGTCGCCGGTGCGGGCGTCGACGTCTTCGAAGTGGAGCCCGCGACGGACTCCCCGCTCTTCGGGCTGGAGAACGTCGTCTGCACGCCGCATCTCGGCGCGTCGACCACCGAGGCGCAGGAAAACGTCGCCCTGCAGGTGGCCGAGCAGATGGCGGATTATCTGGTGCGGGGTGCCGTCACCAACGCC
>DASYHY010000062.1:0-3579 GCA_036252795.1 Aurantimonas sp.
AACACCGTCTCCAATACCAGCATCCCGATCTCGCCGCCTGACACACCGCCAAGCGAGCAGCCTAGACCACCGGGATGAGGGGTCCTTTTTCGACGCCGATCACCCCGCTACCGGGGTCCCTTTTCCACGCCGATCCACAGCCAGGTTCAACAGCGCTCGTACCTCGTCGAGTGAGAAGCCGAGATCGCGCGTGCGGCGGATGAAGCGCAGTCGCTCCAGATCCTCCGGACGGTAAGAGCGATAGTTTCCATCCGTGCGCGCAGGGGGAGCGATGAGACCAGCACGCTCATAATAGCGAACGGTCTCCACCTTCGTGCCCGTCGCGGCCGCGAGCTTGCCGATCGTCAGTGCATTCATCTCTTGACCCTGTACCAACTACAGGGTCCATATAGAGCGTCGCATCGAATACTCGAAGGGCGACGACGCATGGCTTGCAGCGATTGCTGCTCAGTTCCGGATCGGAGTGCGATCAACGATCCCGCGTACCGTCGCGCCCTCTGGATCGTCGTTCTGCTCAACCTGTGTTTCGGTCTGGTCGAGATCGTCGGCGGGTTTGTCGCCGACAGTCAGGCGCTCAAGGCCGATGCCCTCGACTTCATCGGCGACGGCACGATCTCGCTGTTCGGCCTGATCGCGCTCGGTTGGACCGCGCAGGCCCGGTCGAGGATCGCGCTCGCACAAGGCCTCTTTCTCGGCGCGCTCGGCCTGGGTGTGATCGGCTTCGCGATCTGGCGGGCGATCAACGCCGTGGCGCCCGAAGCCGACCTGATGGGTGGCATCGGAGTCGTGGCGCTGATCGTCAATGTCAGCGCCGCGCTCGTCCTTGCCCGCTTCCGTGAGGGCGATGCCAACGTGCGCGCGATCTGGCTGTTCAGCCGCAACGACGCGCTCGCGAATGTCGCTGTGATCGTAGCCGCAGGCTTGGTCGCATGGACGGGCAAGGCGTGGCCCGACCTCGCGGTCGCCGGCGTCATCGCGTTGCTGTTCCTGCACTCGGCCTGGGAGATCACGCGTGGTGCCTTGGCTGAAATGGGCCGGGCAGCATGACCGCCGTCAACCGGGCGCCGAGCCTGTCGTGGACAGGTCGGGCCGCTGCCGCTCGTCCCGCAGGGTTACGCAAGAGCGGTAGCGTGGTAGGAAGACGTCGGATGCGCAAGCTGCTGCCCTTCTTCCTCTGCCTCATGCTGGTGCTCACCGGCTGGACCGGCGTTGCGCATGCGACGGAGAACGGCGCGTGTCTCGATGCCCCGCAGGCGCAGACCGCCATGCATGCCGCTGGCGACTGCGACGAGGTACCGGCCGACGCGGACAAGGGGTACCGGCACCACCACGCGGCCTGCCACGGGCATTGCGTGACAGCCCCGGCCGAGAGCCCGATAACCGTCGCGATGACGGGCGCTTGGGTCGAATTCGAGAGTGAGCCGACCTCGCTCGGCCTCGCCCACCAGGACGACCCGGCGCTGCGACCACCGCAGGCCTGACGCGGCGCGGGCGCGCACGCGCCCGGATACCGTTCGTCAGGAGCATTGAACATGAAACGCATGATGGCGGCCGTCCTGGCCGCAACGGCCTGTGCGGCGATCACGTCGGCACAGGCACAGGACACGGAGGCGTCGGCACCGTCGCTGAGCCTCGATGAGGCGCTCGCCGCCGCAGGCGCCGTATCACCCGCAATTGAAGCCTCCCAGTCCGGGATCAAGGCGGCCGAAGCGCAACGCGCGGTCGCGGGCCTGCGGCCCAATCCATCGCTCGATGCCATGACCGAGAACGTCGCGGGGACTGGCATGTACCGGGGCCTGCGCTCGTCCGAAACGACGGTCGGCCTCTCCCTGCCGCTCGAACTCGGTGGCAAGCGATCGGCGCGGGTGGCAGTCGCCAACGCCCAGCTCGATCGCGCCTCGCTCGATGCGGCGATCACCCGGGCCGATCTTCGGCTGCGGGTGACGCAAGCCTATAACGATGCCGTTGCCGCCCAGCGCCGGGCTGCCAATGCCCGCGAGCAGGTCGGGATCGCAGCCGAGGTACTGCGCGCCGCCCGCGTCCGCGTCGCCGCAGGGCGCGCTTCGCCGCTCGAAGAGCAGCGCGCCGACGTCGCCCGGCTGAATGCCGATGGCGCGGCCGAGCGGGCGAACCGCTCGGCACAGGTGGCGCTCGGCAATCTCGCCCGCCTGATCGGACGCGGCGCGAGCACGCTCGACGCCGCCTGGTTTGCGCGGATCGAGGGGGCAGGGCCACGGCTGCCGGTTCGCAGCGAAGGCACGCTGGCCGCTGCGGCCGCACAAGCGGACCTCTCCACGGCCACGGCGCAGGTCCGGCTCGCCAGGAGCCAGCGCGTACCCGACGTGACGGTCAGCGCATCGGCGCGGCGCCTGGAAGCGACCAACGACACGGCTGCCGTGTTCGGTGTCTCCGTGCCGCTGCCGCTGTTCAACAACGGCCGCGCCGCGGTCGATCTCGCCTCGGCTCAGCGCCAACAAGCTGATGCACAGCGCCGTGTCGCGCTGCTCGACGCCGAACAGGCGATCGCTTTGGCTGAGGCCGACGTCGCCAATGCCGCGACCACTGCGCGCAACGCCACGGGGCCGACGCTCGCCGCGGCGCAGGAAGCCGCCCGGATCGCTCGGATCGGCTATCGCGAAGGCAAGTTCGGACAGCTGGATCTCCTCGAGGCGGAGCGCACGCTCGCCGATACCCGCGCGGCCGCGATCGACGCGCTCGCCGCCTATCATGACGCACAGGCCCGGCTGGAACGGCTCGCCGCCCCGGCGCCTACCGACGCGAAGGACGCACGATGAAGAATAATCACGCGCGGATGATGCTGTCCGCTCTCCTCCCGCTCGCCCTCGTCGCCTGCGGCGGTGGTGAGAAGAAGGCCGACGACATGGCCGGCATGGAAGGGATGGAGAAAGGCGAAGGCGCCGAGAAGAAGGCCGACAAGGACGCGGTGACCCTCTCCGCCCGGCAGATCGCCGATGCCGGCATCGAGGTCGCCCGGCCGACGGTGGGCGGCGTGGCGGGCGCGATCGAGCTGCCCGCGCTCGTCCAGGGTGACCCGCAGGGCGTCCAAGTGGTCTCGGCAACGATCGGCGGTCGTCTGGTCGCGCTCACCCGCAACCTCGGCCAGTCCGTCCGGCAGGGCGATCCCATCGCGGTGATCGAGAGCCGCGAAGCCGCCTCGCTAAAAGCGGAGGTGGAAGCCGCCCGCGCACGCGCAGCCCTGGCGCAATCGAACCTCCGGCGCGAGCAGCGGCTGTTCGCCGAGCGCGTGTCGCCCGAGCAGGATCTGGTGGCGGCCCGCACTGCGGCGACCGAAGCAAACATCGCGCTGCGCTTGGCGCAGCAGCAGCTCGGCGCGACGGGGGGCGGAGGTGGTGCGCTCAATCGCATCGCCATGCGCTCGCCGATTTCGGGCCAAGTGATCGCGCGTCCCGCGGTGCTCGGCCAGACCGTCGACGCGAATGCCGAGCTGTACCGGGTGGCGAACCTGTCGCGCGTCACGATCGCAGCCTCGGTGTCGCCGGCGGATGCGGGTCGGATCCGGCCGGGCATCCGCGTCGAGGTGACCGCTGCCGGTCGCCG
>DASYHY010000063.1:0-2110 GCA_036252795.1 Aurantimonas sp.
TGATAGGACAGGCCGCGGCAGGTCAGATGCTGCAGCGCCAGCTCTCCCTGGATCTGCGGATCGTAGCGCCAGATCTCCTCGCCCGTCGTGGCGTCGAGGGCGATGACGTTCTGGTGCGGCGTGCACAGGAAGAGCCGGTCGTCGATCTTCAGCGGCGTGACCTGGAACGTCGTCTCGGTCGGGTCGCCCGGCTGGGACTCGTCGCCGGTGTGATAGTGCCAGGCGACCTCCAGTTCCGCGACGTTGGCGGGGGTGATCTGGGCGAGCGGCGAATAACGCTGGCCGTATCCGGTGCGGCCGTAGGCGTGCCATTCGCCGGGCGGTACGTCGGTGTCGGCCCGCGGCTCCGCACGCGGCCCCGGCAGGGAGCCGACGATGTTGTGGGGATCTGAAAACCACGACGAGACGGCCACGACGAGCGCGATGCCGAGCGCTCCGGTGAGCGCGGCTCCCATGCCGGTTGTCGCGGTAGGCCCGACACGGCGCCCGTCGAGAGCATCGGCGACCGTACGCCGCCCGAGTCGCCGGGTGATCCAGGGGGTCAGGAGCAGCAGCCCGAGGAGGAAGACCACGCCGCCGCGCGCGGCCAGCGGCCACCAGTCGAAACCGACCTCGTAGAGCGCCCAGACGAGGGTGCCGATCACCACCAGGGAGAACAACAGCAGCGCTTCGGGCCGCCGGAAGAAAAGCAGGCCCGCCGTGGCCAGGAAGGCGATACCGCTGACAAGATAGTACCAGGAGCCGCCGAGAACGAGCAGCCAGATCCCGCCACCGAGCAGCGCCAGCCCGATCAGCGCGATCAGGCAGGCGACGACGATGGCGACGATGGATCCCAAAGAGGCGCGCATGTCTGGTTCCTTCGCCCGTGCAGCATCCTGCCGGCATCTGGTGCCGACGCCCTGCAAGTCCAGCGCGATGGCTGTTCGATGGCTAAGGAACCGCGAGCGGCGGCTCCTCTAAAAGACGGTCACTCGTCTTCGACGCGATAAGGCCGGTCATAGCTCGCCTCTTCGAGATTGGGCTGCGGCCCGCCTCGATCGACCACCAGAAAATCGCTCACCGCGCCGAGCGAGATGAGCGGGTGGTGCCAGACGTTGCGGGCATAGTTCACGCCCTGGCCGTCCGCGGCGAGGAAGACGAGCGGCGGGCCCGGCCGCCCGCTTTCGTCCGGCGCGACGACGACGAGGAACAGCGCCCGCTGCAGCGGCACGAAAGCCTGGCTGCCGAGCGGGTGGCGCTCCATCATGGTGATCGTCACCGGCAGGGCGAAGGGCTGGCCGCGAAAGATCGAGACCAGCGGACGCCCGTCCTCGGCGGCGACGTCGACATAGGCGAGGTCGTGATAGCGGGTCGTCGTCCCGCCATTGATCAGCCGCTGCTCCGCCCCGACGGTGTCGATCACGTCGCCGAAGGGCGCGAACGCGTCGCGGATCAGTGGCCGCAGGCGGATCGGCGAAGGGGGCGCGGCGCTCACGCGGCCTTGCGGCCGTAGAGCCGCAGCCGCGAGATGCCGCCATCGGGGAAGATGTCGACCCGGACATGGGTCACCGGGCCGATCGCCTCCACGGCGTCGATCGTCTTCTCCTCGTCGGCTGCCAGTTTCGTCTTGGGCAGGAGCAGTGGCCAGGCGGCGCTTTCCGTGTCGACGGATGCCGCAGCGGGATCGGTATCGAGGCGCGCGGCGCGCAGCGTGAAGCGGTCGGGGTAGTTGCCCTTGAAGTGACGGGTGTCGACCAGGAGGCTTGCGATCGTGCCGGCGGTGCCGAGCCGGAGCACACACCAGTCGTTGCCCGGGACGCGGCGGCGCGCCGTCTCCCAGCCGTCGGACATGACCGGCGCGCGGCCGGGCGCCAGGAGGTTGCCGGGATGGCCGTAATGGGCGTCGTTCCAGGCGATGGCGGTGCCGCCGTTCTCGACCGCCGCGAGGTCGACGATCGCGTCGCCCGGGACCCCCGTCCAGTCCTTCGCTACCGTGCCGTAGACCCGCAGCCGCGCGACGCCGCCATCGGGATAGATGTGGAGGCGCAGCCAGCGGAACGGCCCGGCGGCGACGGCAGCCGCGAAATTGTGCCCATTGCCCGTCAGCGTCAGGCGCGGCACCAGGACCTGC
>DASYHY010000064.1:0-6238 GCA_036252795.1 Aurantimonas sp.
CGAGCGCACGACCGGCTCCATGGTCGTCAGCACGTCTTCCTGCTCGACGAAGCTCATCTCGAGGTCGAGCTGGTAGAATTCGCCCGGCAGGCGGTCGGCGCGGGGATCTTCATCCCGGAAGCAGGGCGCGATCTGGAAATAGCGGTCGAAGCCGGAGACCATGATCAGCTGCTTGTAGATCTGTGGCGCCTGCGGCAGCGCGTAGAACTTGCCGCCATGGATGCGCGACGGCACCAGGAAGTCGCGCGCGCCCTCGGGCGAGGAAGCCGTCAGGATCGGCGTCGAGAACTCGGTGAACCCCGCGCCGGCCATCCGGCTGCGCATCTCGGCGATGATCTTCGTGCGGGCGACGATGTTCCTGTGCAGCGTCTCGCGGCGAAGGTCCAGGAAGCGGTATTTGAGGCGGATGTCCTCGGGATAGTCCGGCTCGGCGAAGACCGGCAGCGGCAGTTCCTTCGACGCCGACAGCACCTCGATCTCCGCCGCGAACACCTCGATCTCGCCGGTCGGCAGCTTGGCGTTGACGGTCTCGTCGGAGCGGGCCTTCACCTGCCCGTCGACGCGGATGACCCATTCGCCGCGCACCGCCTCGGCGGCCTTGAAGGCCGGCGAATCGGGATCGACGACGATCTGGGTCAGGCCGTAATGGTCGCGCAGGTCGATGAAGAGCAGGCCGCCGTGGTCGCGGATGCGGTGCGCCCAGCCTGACAGGCGGACCGTCTCGCCGACATCCCCCTTGCGCAGGGCGGCGCAGCTGTGACTGCGATAGCGGTGCATGGCATTCTCTCTGTGGTCTTGTCCGCCGCCGCATCGCAGCGCACGGCCGGCCGGGCTTGCGGCAAGGCTGAAATTTGCGCGCGACAAGCGCATGGGCCTTTCGCGCTGTCAAGATTCCGCGGGAATCCTCCCCCTCCGGCTATCCACCGCCCGGCTCTTGGGGCAGAAGGAGAACCATGCAAACCATCACCACTACCGCGGCGCTCGCCGAAGCCTGCGCCACCTTCGCCAACGCCGAATTCGTCACCGTCGATACCGAATTCATTCGCGAAACCACCTTCTGGCCGGAACTCTGCCTCGTCCAGATCGCCTCCAACGATCTGGCGGTGCTCGTCGATCCCCTCGCCGACGGAATCGACCTTGCGCCGTTCTTCGCGCTGATGCGCGACGAGCGCGTCGTCAAGGTTTTCCATGCCGCCCGCCAGGACATCGAGATCATCTACAAGCTGGGCGGGCTCGTGCCGGCGCCGCTGTTCGACACCCAGGTCGCGGCGATGGTCTGCGGCTTCGGCGATTCGATCGCCTACGACCAGCTGGTTGCGCGGACCACCGACGGGCGGATCGACAAGACCTCCCGCTTCACCGACTGGCGCAACCGGCCGCTGAGCGACGAGCAGCTGGCCTACGCGCTCGCCGACGTCACCTATCTGCGCGACGTCTACCGCACGCTGAAGGCACAGCTCGAGGCGGAGGAACGCAGCGGGTGGCTGGCCGAGGAGATGGCGACGCTCGCCGACCCGGTCACCTACGACCTGCACCCGGACGATGCCTGGCGGCGGCTGAAGCTGCGAGTCCGCAAGCCGATCGAACTGCAGGTCCTGAAGGAGGTCGCGGCCTGGCGCGAGCGCGAGGCGCGCGAGATCGACAAGCCGCGCGGCCGCATCATCAAGGACGACGCGATCTACGAGATCGCCCAGCAGCAGCCTCGCGACGAACAGGCGCTGGCGCGGCTTCGAACCATTCCGCGGGGCTTCGAGCGCAGCAGCGCTGGGCGCGAGATCCTCGCCGCCGTCGCCCGCGCGCTGGCGGTTCCTAAGTCCGAACTGCCGGCGATACCGCGCCCGCCGCAACTTCCGGAGGGAACAGCCGCGGCGGTGGAGTTCCTCAAGGTGCTCCTGAAGATCGTGGTCGAGGAAAAGGGCGTCGCCGCGAAGATGATCGCCTCCGGCGACGATCTGGAAAAGCTCGCCTGGAAGGGCGACGCCGCCGAGATTCCCGCGATGGAAGGCTGGCGTCGCGAGATCTTCGGGGAGCGGGCGCTGGAGCTCCTGAAGGGCGAGACCGGTCTCGTCTACCGCAACCGGCGGGTGGAGGTGGTGGCGCTGTAGCTCAGCGCGCCTCCATCCGCAGCGTCTTGCCGATGATGCGGGCAAACTGCTGGAGCCGGCCCTCGGGCCGCTCGCCGATTAGTGCACCGAGCTTCTTCGGCACGACCAGCGTGAAGCCGCCGCGCGGATCCTGCGCCCAGCGCAACTGGTCCAGGACGCCTGGCATCGAGGCGGTCATCAGATAGGTGATGCGGAACAGCGACGCGAGAATCCGCGCCCGCGTCAGCAGCCGCTCGTCGACCAGGCTCTCCAGCTCCGGCAGTTGCACCTGCTCGAAGCTGCCTTCGTGCCGGTAGTAGTTGGTGAGGCCGAGATAGCCGCGACCGCGGTGGTCGACGGCCGGAAACGCCGCGTGCGCGATGATCGAGAGGGCCTGCTTGCCGCGATAGTCGGGGTGCGCGCGCCAGCCGATGTCGGCGAGGAGACAGGCGGCCTCGCGAAGCCGTTCCTCCTCGGGCGTCTCGTCGATCCCGAACGCCTCGAACGTCCGGCGGCTCCACTCGACCATCTCCGCCGCATGGGCCGGCGAGCGCGAGCGCAGGATCGAAAGCTCCCGTGCCGCCTCGATCAGCGGATCCTTCTCCCTCTCCTGCGCCGGCAGAAGCGAATGCAGATAGCCCTCCCGCACGCCGAGCGCCGACAGGACGATACGGGACGGCCTGATGAAGCGGATGACGCTCTTCAGCGTGATCGCGCCATAGGCGAGCAGCGACCGGCGCGACTTCGACACCGCGGCGATGCCAGGGATCTTTTCAGGATCGCTGCGGACGACGGCGTCGAGGAATCCCTCGAGCTTGCCGGCGTCGAGCTCGTAGCCGTGCATGACGTGCAGCGGGTAGCGGACCTGCTCCATGTGCAGCTTGGCCAGATTGCGCCAGGTCCCGCCGACTGCGAAGAACGGACGTCCCTCGCCTGCACCGGCCAGCCCGCAGGCCGACAGATGGCTGTCGGAGATGGTCTGGGCGCGCACGAGGTCGCCTTCGGCGAGGTCGCGCAGGCGCAGGCCGCCGAGCGGCAGCGTCAGACCGCCCTCGAAGATGCCGTCGTGGATGTCCACGAGTTCGAGGCTCCCGCCCCCCAGGTCCCCGGCAATGCCGTCCGGCAGGTGGAAGCCCGAAAGCACGCCTTCGGCGGCGTAGCGCGCCTCGTCCTGTCCCGACAGGATCACCACCTTCCGTCCGATCGCCTCTTCCGCCGCGGCGAGGAAGTCCGGCCCGTTCTCGGCTTCGCGGGCGGCGGCCGTGGCGATCGGGTAGAGCTCGGTCACCTGCGCCTGCTCGGCCAGATGGCGGAACCGGCGCAGAGCCGCGAGAGCGCTGTCGACCGCCTGCGGATCGAGGCGGTTGCTCTGGGCAAGGCCCTTGCCGAGGCCGCTCAGGACCTTCTCGTTGAAGAGTACGGTCAGGGCGCGGCAGTTCCCCTCGTAGATGACGAGCCGTACCGAGTTGGACCCGATGTCGACCACGCCGACAGGGCGGCGCCCCGCAAGGCGCCCCTGGACAGGCAGGTCAGTCAAGGCGGGCGTGGTCCGCTCGCTGTCTCGCGATGAGTTTTGGAGCATCAGACTTCAGTGCTTTACCGCGCCCGGACAGGCTCGGATTTGTCATGAAATAGCGTTGGGCGTTGAACGTCTGTTCGCCCGGCGAGGGAACGATATGGCGCGAGGTACCGTCCGGGGCGACCGACCAGCTCTGCTGATTGTCCAGAATGTTGCCGAGCATGATCTGCGACAGGATCTGGCTGTGCACGGTGGGCGTGGTGATCGGAACGAGCGTCTCCACGCGACGGTCGAGATTGCGCGGCATCAGATCCGCCGAGCCGATATAGACCAGCGCGGCGTCGGAC
This sequence comes from Aurantimonas sp., assembly GCA_036252795.1. Lineage (GTDB taxonomy): Bacteria > Pseudomonadota > Alphaproteobacteria > Rhizobiales > Rhizobiaceae > Aurantimonas. The sequence continues at coordinate 3,951 of DASYHY010000064.1, forward strand.
GGCAGGCCGCTGCCGTTGCCGAAGCAGAAGATCCGGCTGTGCTCGAGGAAGCGGCCGACAATCGACTTGACGCGGATGTTGTCCGACAGGCCCGGCACGCGGGGCCTCAGGCAGCAGATGCCGCGCACCACGAGATCGATCTCGACCCCCGCCCGGCTCGCCAGATACAGCTCGTCGATGATGGCCGGATCGACCAGCGAGTTCATCTTCATCCATATCTGTCCGGGCCGCCCTGCCCTGGCATGCGCGACCTCGCCGCGGATGTGCTCGATGATGCGCTGGCGCAGGTTCAGCGGAGAGATCGCCAGCTTCCTGACCTCGGTGGGCTCGGCATAGCCGGTGATGTAGTTGAAGATCAGCGAGACGTCGTGGGCGATCTCGGGATCGGCCGTGAAGTAGGAGAGGTCGGTATAGATCCGCGCGGTGATCGGATGGTAGTTGCCGGTGCCGATGTGGCAGAAGCTGACCAGCCGCCCCTCCTCCCGGCGCACCACGAGCGACAGCTTGGCGTGGGTCTTCTTCTCGATGAAGCCGAACACGACCTGGACGCCCGCCCGCTCCAGGTTGCGCGCCCACCTTATGTTCGCCTCCTCGTCGAACCGCGCCTTCAGTTCCACGAGGGCCGTCACGGATTTGCCGGCTTCCGCCGCGTCGACCAGCGCCCTGACGATCGGTGAATCGTTGGAGGTGCGGTAGAGGGTCTGCTTGATCGCGATGACGTTCGGATCCTGTGCGGCCTGGTGGAGGAACTGCACCACGACGTCGAAGGATTCGTAGGGGTGATGGACGATGATGTCCTTCTCCCGGATCGCGGCGAAGCAGTCGCCGTTGTGCTCGCGGATGCGCTCGGGGAAGCGCGGCAGATAGGGCGTGAACTTCAGCTCGTCGCGCGGCGCCTTGCAGAGCTGCGAAACCGAATCCAGTGCGAGCATCCCGTCCATGACCGAGACGCGCGTCTCCGGCACCTCCAGTTCGGCGGCGACGAAATTGCGCAGCGGCTCCGGCATGACGGAATCGAACTCGATCCGGATCACCGAGCCGCGGCGGCGACGCTTCAGGGCGCTCTCGAAGAGCCGCACCAGATCCTCGGCCTCCTCCTCCACCTCGATGTCGGAATCGCGAATGATCCGGAACGTGCCGGCGCCGCGTACGCGATAGCCTGGGAAGAGCCTGGTGATGAACAGGGCGACGACGCTCTCCAGCGGGACGAAGCGCAGCACGCCCGATTCCGTCGGCGGCATCTCGATGAAGCGCTGCAGCGCCACCGGCAGGCGCAGCAGCGCATTCATCTTCTGCGAGTCGCGCTCGCGCACGAGCGACAGGGCGATCGAAAACCCGAGATTGGGAATGAACGGGAACGGGTGCGCCGGATCGACCGACAGCGGCGTCAGGACGGGAAAGATCGTCTCGTCGAAATTCTTCTCCAGCCAGGCCCGCTCGGCGCCCTTGATGTCGCCCGCGCCGACGATGTGGATGCGCTCCTGCCGCAGCGCCTTGACCAGTTCGGCAAGGGACGCCTGCTGTTCCTCCTGCAGTTCCTCGACATCCTTCAGGATCCGGTCGAGCTGCTCCTGGGGTGTCAGCCCGTCGATGCTGCGCACGGCGATCTTCTCGCGAACCTGACCGGCGAGGCCGGCGACGCGGACCATGAAGAACTCGTCGAGATTGCCCGCCGAGATCGACAGGAAGCGCACCCGCTCGAGAAGCGGATGGGCCGGATTCTGGGCCTCCTCGAGGACCCGGCGATTGAACTGCAGCCAGGAAATCTCGCGATTGATGAAGCGGTCCGCCGGCAATGGCTCGTCAGCGGACGCCGATGCCGGTTCGGCGGCATCCGGCTTCGCCGGTGGCGTCTCGAGGATCACCGCGGCTTCGGGCGAGTCCTGCGGTGCCTCGCTCGCCCGTGCCGGCTCCGACTGTACATCCGGTGCAGCCGGTTCATCCTGCCTCCGTCTCGCCCTCGGCTTGGCGGCAGCCGCCCGGGGCGCACGCGAGGCAGGCTTGCGCGTGCGGGTGGCCGTTCGAGGCTTCGGGGGGGTCGTGTCCATGGTCAATCCTCCGTCGCGGCCGGATAGGGGTCGGACACGACCGTTTGATGACGCATCGCTTCCTGCTCGCGGTCAAGCACCCGCTTGAGCAGGCGGCGCGACATGCGCTCCTTCGAGGCGAGCGCCTCGCGATCGGCCGCGGCGACCAGCCGCCGTGCCGCATCGAGCGATCGCTCCATGCGCTCGGCGAGATAGCGCACGACCTTCGCCTCGATGTCGATCTGCCGGTCGGCGAAGAGC
>DASYHY010000065.1:0-21032 GCA_036252795.1 Aurantimonas sp.
GCGCATCGAGGCCGCCTTTTGCCGACTGAAGGACTTCCGACGCATCGCCACCCGCTACGACAAGCTCGCCCGCAACTTCCTCTCCGCAGTCGCGCTCGCAACCCTTGTCGCGTTCTGGGTCTGAATGAGTCCGAACCCTAAGGCCTCAAACGTAAACGGGAGAACGTCCGTGCATCGGCGTCGAAATTCCACCAATAACTCTGGGTGATCCGCCACTATCTTCAGGAAGTAGCTTCTATTCCCAGCGCGCAGGATTTCGCGAGAGATCTGTTGCAGGCAGAGGGGTAAAATCAGCAAGGAAAGCGAGAATGGCATTCCTCGGCTGTCACCTGCATGGAATGCAGCCAATGCTCGGAAGAGCACTAGCCCGCAGAACGCCGGGTTGAAGAGATTCCTGATTTCTACAGGTCTGTCAGACCATTGTTTCATGCGGCGATACCGAGCAACTTGGCGAGCCGCTTCATAAAGTGGGGGTGCCAATGGACCCTGGGCGTAGGAGCGCCATTAGCGAGGATGTGAAAGGTTCCACGAACGACGTATGGCTCAGTAACACGCTCGCGTATTCGAAATTGTCCGGTGGACTGCTCTACCCAGTTATAGAGTTCCTTTCCGGCACGTGTACATAAATCATCCTCGCTGTCGTCGTCGATTTGCTCACACGCGATTTCGCGATAACGTGCCCATTCGTCAACTAAACGATCTTCGTACCTCTCAATCTCGTCTGACACTAGAAGACTTGCACGAGCCCAACTTGACCTCTGTTCGAATGCGCGATAGTAGTCCAGAATTGCGTATCTAATACGCTGGTTTGATAGCCTTAGAGCACGAAGTTGCTGCACAAAGCATCGGTTATCATTTGTTTCATCCACACCAGTTGCCGGAAATCGATCCGAAAATGTTATAGGTAGATTGTCACTTTTGTATTCGTCGGCCAAGGACGCGAGTTTATCTGTAACCTCCTGCACCCTAATTGGATCTATTCGATCCCCTGTGGGCATTCGAAGGACTTGGTTGTTCCACCAACCCTCGAGTCTCTCGAAGAGATCCGCTCGAACTGCCCTCCGGACTGTCCGCAAATAAGTATCAATCAGTGAAGGTATTTCATTTATCCTCGGAGATTGCGGATAAATGGTGATTCGAGCGTAGAAGTCACCCAGTTCCTCAAGACTCAAGGCTCCCAGCCCTGCGGTAGCCTTAGTGATATCCTTGGATTGCTACGCAAAAGCGTAGCCGCAGCATCTCTAGCTCGAGCGTCCCCGTCCGGAGTTTCACTAGTAAACTCCTCTAAAAACGAACCGGAGGAGATGGTAGCCGTGGTGAATAGCAAGTAGCGGGAGGGCGACGCGGTTCTTCCCGATCGTCGTTCCGCTCGATATGGATAAAGCAGTCTTCAGGCAGACCGAGGGATTTCAGCAAGGCAAACCGTGACTGGTAGAAGTAACCAAGACCCGGTTCGGCAGCGGAAAAGATCGACGCATCAACAGCCATTCAAAAATCTTATGTCGCAAGGCCGTGCTGGATAAACCAATGGACTCCCCAGGATATAGTGTAGTGAACATTGGTATCAAAAAACACGATAATCAATACCTAAAGCGACGAACTCGTCAGTCCGCTACGAAGCCCCTCGCAGAATTTTATCCCCACCTCCCACACCCCCCGCATACTCCCCTCACCGCCGACCCGCGAAACGGGCGCGAATGATCACCGGGATCGTTCGGGGGCCGGCGGGCGGCGTCCGCGACGGGGCTTCTTCCGGAGAAGGCCCGGCCCGGACCGCCCTTCGAGCCGCCGGACCGTCCCCCACTACGAGGGGTCTGCGGATCGACCGCTTGAGCGCCCTTGGGCGCGAAGAGCCGGCCACACGCGGACCGCCTTCGGGCGGGACACGTGGTGAGGGGTGCGTCAAACGCCGCGCGGGATGCCGGAGGCGAACCGCATGACGCTAAAATACGTCGGAGGGTTTGCCTCCGGCATCCCGCAGCCTGTTTCGTCGGAGACGAAACGCTCTTCTGCCCCGCCTTTAAGCTCCTCGCTGCGCTCGTCGCTGGCGGGGACCCCGAACCATGGGCGTGAGGGGGACGACAGCCGACCGTCGTTGCCCGCGCCCTACTGCGCCAGGAGGAGCACGCCGACGATGAGGATCACCGCGACGCCCTGCAGCATGACGCGGGCGCGCATCAGCTTCTGCGAGCGGTTGCCGTCGCCGGCCTTCATCATGTTCCGGAGCCCGGCCAGCAGCACGCCGGCGGTGGCGACCATGACGAGCAGCGCGAGATAAGTGAGGAATGCGGACATGCCGGCCTTTCGGCGGTTAGCGGATCGAAATGCGACCCCTCATATAGGGAGCCGCGCCGGCAGCGCGAGCCGCCGCCCCCGCCCGCCGCCTCGGAGAGGCGATCGGCCGCGGCGCCCGGCCGCTCAGGACGGCGGCGGCAGGGTCTTTCGCCGCCGCGTCGCCGCCGCGACGCCGATCCCGGCGAGCGCGAGGCCGGCGAGCTGCACCGGCTCCAGCGTCTCGCCGAACAGGAGATACGCCATCACCGCAGTGACGCCCGGCACCAGATACATCAGCGAGGCGACCTGCGAGACCGCCCCCTCGCGGATCAGGTACAGCATCAGGAAGATCGCCCCGATCGACAGGACCAGCACCAGCCAGACCAGCGCGAAGACCAGTTCGCCCGTCCACGCGACCGCCATCGTCTCGGTGGCAAAGGCCAGGATCAGCGTCGGCACGAGCGCGCCGAGATATTGCAGGGCGGTGCCGGTGCGAAGGTCGACGCCGCCGACGAAGCGCTTCTGCCAGACCGAGCCCGCCGAGATGGCGAGCGCCGACAGGAACACCGGCGCCAGCGTCTGGAATCCGTACGCCCCGGCCCCGCCGAGCTTCGGCAGGATCACCAGCGCGACGCCCACGAGACCGAGCGCCAGGCCGAGATAATGCCGCGGCCGCACCTTTTCGCCGAGGAAGCTGGCGGCGAGGATCGTCGTCAGGATCGGCTGCAGCCCGACGATCAGCGCCGCGATCCCGGCATTGAGCCCGTGCCGCACCGCATAGAACACGCCGCCGAGATAGACGCCGTGGATCAGGCTGCCGGCGATCATCGCGTGGCCCGCCGGCCGCCATTTCGGCCACGGCGCCGAGGTCGCGGCCACCACCGCGACGAGCAGCGCCAGCGCCAGCGCGTAGCGCATCGAGAGGAAGGTGAACGGCTCGGCATGCGGCATGGCATAGCGCGCGCCGATGAAGCCGGTCGACCAGAGCAGCACGAAGATCGCGGGAAAGAAGACGAGGAGCCGTTTCAACGGGAAGCGCTTTCGGGCGGGCAGCGCCGGGAAGCGCCGTGACGGGGCCGGCCGGGCGGTCGACGGCTTGGCGATAGCAGGCGCGGCGCCGCGCCGGAACCCGCCTCGCTGGCTTTCTCGCCTCAGGGTCGGCCGCGCCGCATTTGCGTTTTCGCGCCGCCTTGGGTCTATCGACCGGGACAGATCTTGCCCGGCGGGCCCGCATGCAGACCATCCTCAACGTCATCGTCCCGATCTTCAGCCTGATCGCCATCGGCTATGTGGTCGCCCGGGCGGAGCTGCTTTCGGCGGCGACGGGCGACGCGCTCGCCCGCTTCGTCTTCGTCGTCGCCGTGCCGCTGCTGCTGTTCCGCACGCTCGCCACCGCGGAATTCGGCAGCGCCAATCCGCTGCCGCTCTGGATCACCTACTTCGGCGCGGTGGCGATTTCCTGGACCGCCGGCACGCTGCTCGTGCGGGCGGTTTCGGCGTCCGACCACCGGCGCGGCGTCATCGCCGGCATCTCCGCGGGCTTCGGCAACACCGTCTTCGTCGCCATCCCGGCGCTGCAGCGTGCCTATGGCGACGCCGGGCTCGAGCCGCTGCTGCTGATCCTGTCGATCCATTTGCCGGTGATGATGATCGCCTCGACCCTGCTGATCGAGCGTGCCGCCTTCCTCGACGCGCGCGAATCGGGCACCCCGCCGCCGACCGTGTCGCTCTGGCGCACCCTCGCCCGTGTCGCCCGGAACCTGGCGACCAACGCGCTGGTCATCGGCATCCTCTGCGGCCTCGCCTGGCGGCTCACCGGCCTGCCGCTCGCTTCCCATCTCGACGAGGTCACGCGGCTCCTCGCCGGCACCGCCGGGCCGCTCGCGCTGTTCTCGCTGGGCATGTCGCTGACCCGCTACGGGCTGCGCGGCGACATCCTGTCCTCGGCGATCGTCGCGGCCCTCTCGCTCCTGGTCATGCCGGGGATCGTCTTCCTCGCCGGCACGGCCTTCGGCCTGCCGCCGCTCTGGCTGAAGGGCGCGGTGGTCACCGCCGCCTCGCCGGTCGGCGTCAACGCCTATCTCCTGGCCGCGCATTTCCGCTCGGGCGAGCGGCTCGCCGCGACCACCATCCTCGTCTCCACCGTCCTGTCGGTCGTCACCCTCAGCCTCTGGCTGATCGTCCTCGGCTGAAGCGTTCGGCGGCAGGGCGCGGGGGAAGCCCGACCATCCGCCGGATGTCGTCGGCGGTGAGTCCCGCCTCGCGCAGCGAGCGGATCGACGTGTCGCCCTGGCTCTTGGAGAGCTTGCGCCCGTCCGGGCCGAGGATCAGGTCGTGATGGTGGTAGCGCGGCGCCGGAAGGCCGAGCAGCGCCTGCAGCAGCCGGTGGACGCTGGTCGCGTAGAACAGGTCGCGCCCGCGCACCACGTCGGAGACGCCCTGCAGCGCGTCGTCCACCACGACGGCGAGGTGGTAGCTGGTCGGCATCTCCAGGCGCCCGAGCACGACGTCGCCCCATTCCAGCGGCCGCGCGAGGATCTCGCCGGTGTCGCCGTTCGAGGAGTGCCCGCTCTCCTCCCATGTCAGCGCCGCCACGCGCTCGATCGCCTTCTCCATGTCGAGCCGCCAGGCGAAGCGCTCGCCCTCGCTCATCTTGCGTTCGCGCTCCTTGGACGAGAGCTGCCGGTCGAGCCCAGGATAGAGCGGCGCGCCGTCCGGATCGCGCGGCCAGGCCGTCCCCTCCTCCGCCTCGTGGCGGTCGACGAAGCCGCGGATCTCCCCGCGCGACATGAAGCCGGGATAGATCAGTTCTTCGGCCGCCAGCGCCTCGAGCGCGGCCGCATAGTCGGCGAAATGCTCCGACTGCCGGCGCGGCGGCCCGTCCCAGTCGATCCCGAGAAATTCCAGATCCTCCCTGATCTGCCGCTCGAACGCGAGCGTGCAGCGCGCTCGGTCGATGTCCTCGATGCGCAGCAGGAAGGTCGCCCCCGCCGCGCGGGCGAGACCGTGGTTGAGGAGCGCTGAATAAGCGTGGCCGAGATGGAGTTCGCCATTGGGGCTGGGCGCGAACCTGAAGACGTCCGGCTGGTCGTTCATGCGGGTCGGTTCCCTCTTTCCGGATCGCCATCTAGTCTCCGATTGCGAGGGGAAAGTGACGAGGGCAAGCGGAATGACGATCCGGAGCGAAGCCGACGTCGCGGCAGGGATTGCGGCACTCCGCCGCGCCGATCCCCGCCTGGCGGCGGTCATCGACGGGGCCGGACCGGTACCGCTCCGCCGCCGCGCCGGCGGGCTCGCCGGTCTGGTCGCGATCATCGTCGGCCAGCAGGTCTCTCGGGCGAGTGCCGAGGCGATATACGCGCGGCTCGTCGCGGAGATCGATGTCGGCTCCGGGCCGGCGATCCTGGCAGCGTCCGACGAGGCATTTCGCCGGGCCGGCATGTCGCGGCCGAAACAGCAGACGCTCCTGGCGGTCGCGCAGGCGCTGGACGAGCGGCGGCTTGATTTCCGCCGCATGGAAGCCGCGCCGGCCGAGGCGGCCATTGCCGAACTGGTCGCGGTGCGCGGCATCGGCCCGTGGACGGCGGAATGCTACCTTCTGTTCTGCAGCGGCCATCCGGATGTCTTTCCTGCCGGCGACCTCGCCCTTCAGGTGGCTGTCGGCCACGCCTTCAGCCATCCGAGCCGCCCGAGCGCCCGCCAGCTGGCGGCTCTGGCCGCTGCGTGGTCGCCGCATCGTGCCGTCGCGGCACGGCTCTTCTGGTCGTACTACGCGGCGCTGACGCAGCGTGATGCGATGCCACTTGCGGGTGCCGCTGGGTAAGCAGGGCGGTTATCCACAGACGATTCCGCGGCTCTCCGCCATTGCGCGGCAGCAGGCCCGCAAGGCCCTGCCATGCCTCGCTCAGAGGCTTCACAAAGGCGACACGATAGAGCACGATAGTGCGCACGTTCCGGCTTCGGGACGTGGAGAGGCAAGGAGGTTGGCAGGTGACGATCGCGGTCACTCAAGAGTTATCCCCAGCGCTCGTCCTGAACGCCGACTTCCGGCCGCTCAGCTATTACCCGCTTTCGCTGTGGTCCTGGCAGGACGCCATCAAGGCCGTCTTCCTCGACCGCGTGACCATCCTGGCGGAATACGACCGGGCCGTCCGCAGCCCCACCCACTCGATGCGGCTGCCGTCGGTCGTATGCCTGAAGACCTACGTCAAGCCGGCCCGGCACCCCGCCTTCACCCGCTTCAACGTCTTCCTGCGTGATCGCTTCCAGTGCCAGTACTGCGGCTCGCCGCACGAGCTGACCTTCGACCATGTGGTGCCTCGCTCCCGCGGCGGCCTCACCACCTGGGACAACGTCGTCGCCGCGTGTTCCCCCTGCAATCTGCGCAAGGGCGGCCTGATGCCCAAGGCCGCCGGCATGATTCCGCAGCAGAAGCCCTACCAGCCGACCGTTCACGACCTGCACAACAACGGGCGGCTGTTTCCGCCCAATTTCCTGCACGAGAGCTGGCTCGACTATCTCTACTGGGATTCCGAACTCGATCCCGAATAGACCCGCAATGCCCCGCTGCAGCCGGCGACCCGCGGAAATACGTCTGATCCGAGTAAGCTGCGGTTAACGCTGTAACATCGAAGTTCGGTGTGGTCTCTCCGGCAGCCGCAACTTTTTGGCAGCCAATGGTATTGTTGCCCCAAGATCTGGGGGTCATGATGCACAAGCGGCTAAAGCGATGGGTGCGCGGCGACGACGTCGCGCTTCCCGTGTTCGCCGAGATGATCGAGCTCATGTACGGCTCGCTCGTCTCGATCGTTGCGTCGGTGGTCGGGCTTCACCTGCTCGCCGTGTTTGCCGGTTTCCGGACGGGCGACCCGCTGTTCATCTCCATCGCCATCGTCGGCTGCTGCATCGGCTACGCCCGCATCGCCATCGGCCTCGCCTACCGGCATCGCAAGCGCCGCGGGCTCGATCGTCTCGCGGCGCGGCGCTGGCAGAATCTCTATGCTCTCGCCGGAATTCCCTACAGCCTCGCCAATAGCCTCATCGTGGTCGCAGCGATGCATCTGGGCGATCCCTACGTCTTCGCCTGGTGCGGCGGCTTCCTCATCGCCAATGCCTACGGCATGGTGATGTATGTGGCCGTCCGTCCCGCCGTCGCGATCGCCCAGGTGAACCTGTCGCTGTGGCCCGTCACGCTGGCCTTTCTGACATCCGGCCGGTTCGACCTCACGATCATCGGCCTCAACCTGATCCTCGCGACGGCAGCGCTCCTGATCAATCTTCGCCAGCAATACCTCACGATCCGCGAGATGCTGGACAGCCGACGTTCGCTGGAACTTTTCGCCACCACCGATCCGCTGACGGGACTGCTGAATCGCAATTCGCTGCTGAGCCAGATCGACGATCCGAAGCGGTCCCCGGTCGGTTCGCGGGCGCTGCTCTTCATCGATCTCGACCGCTTCAAGCCCGTCAACGACGAGCATGGGCACCAAGCAGGCGACGAGTTGCTCGCCCAACTGGCGCTCCGGTTGCGGCGCAGCGTCGGCGACGGCGACCTGCTCGCGCGGTTCGGCGGCGACGAGTTCGTCATCGTCTGCGAGAGCCGGACAGGCGAGGCGCTGACCACGGCCGAAGCGCTGGCCGCTCGTATCCGCCAAAGTCTCGCCGAGCCCTTCTGTCTCGCCCGCACCAGCGTGACGATCGGCGCGAGTATCGGCATAGCCCGCATTCCTGCCGGCCGCGTGAATGTGGATCGCCTGATCGGCGAGGCCGACCGGGCGATGTACGAAGCCAAGCGCGCCAAGCGGGACACGATCCTTCTCGAAGAGCGCAGCGCGCCGGGCATCGCCGCCTAGGACGGACAGGAAGAGGGGGCAGCCACTTCGCGGCAGAAGGCCATCGTGGTAGGGCTGGCGCAGCCGTAAAGTCCCCGGAGCGCCTGCCATCGTCACGGTTCCGCCAAGCAGCGCAGAAGCGAACGGCCTCTCCTTCTACGAGGCGCTCCCGAAGCTGCGGGAATTCGAACAATTGGCTGATCCCGGCGCCTATCGCCCACTCCCGGAGGACTGGATCGTCGGCGTCGCCGATATCGTTCGCTCCACCGAGGCGGTGCAAGCGGGCGGGTACAAGGCGGTCAACACGGTGGCGGCAGCGGTAATCGCCGCGCTGGCCAATGCGCTGGAGGGGCGCGATTTTCCGTTCGTCTTCGGCGGCGACGGGGCCGGCTTCGCCCTGCCGGCCGGCGAGGCGGAGACCGGCCGGCGCACTTTGGCAGCAGTCGCGGGGTGGGCCAGCGAAGCCTTTGGTTTCGAGTTGCGCACGGCGATGATCGCCGTGAGCGACATCCGCGCCCACGGGCGCGACGTGCGGCTCGCCCGCTTTGCCCCATCCGGCATCGTCGCCTACGCGATGTTCGACGGCGGCGGCCTGGCCTTCGCCGAGAAGCGCATGAAGGAGGGGCACGATCGCCTCCTGCCCGGAGTGGGAGACTCGGCCCGCCCCGATCTTCATGGTCTTTCCTGTCGATTCTCGTCGATTCCCGCCCGACGCGGGCTGGTCCTTTCCCTCATCGTCGTGCCCGCCGCCGAACCGGGCGCGGGCTTCGCTGCGCTCGTCGCCGATTTGCTGGGCCTTGCCGCGGAGGGGGGCGAAGCCGGCCATCCGGTGCCTTCCGGCGGGCCGCCGCAGTCCTGGCCGTCTGCCGGACTGCAGATCGAGGCGCGTACCGCCGCGGCCTCATCGGGCAGGTCGCTCTGGCTGTCGCGGCTTTCGGTGGGGCTGCGCAGCTTTCTCGCCCATCTCGCCTTTCGCAGCGGCATGCGGCTCGGCGATTTCGAGCCCGGCCGCTACCGCGCCGAGATCGTCGGCAACAGCGACTTCCGCAAGTTCGACGACGGGCTGCGCATGACCCTCGACTGTACGCCGGAACTCGCGGACCGGATCACGGCGTTGCTCGCCGCTTCGGAGGATCAGGGGATCGCCTTTGCCGGCACGCATCGCCAGGAGGCGGCGCTGATGACATGCTTCGTGCCGGTGGCGAGCCGCAGCGACCACCTGCACTTCATCGACGGCGCGGCAGGCGGTTACGCGGCTGCCGCCGCGATGGCGTTCCGCCGCAGCCGGCGCCAGCGCTGAACCCGCTCAGGCGAAGCGGTCGGCCCTGGCGAAGGCGGCGCGCAACGCCACAGCCGCAAAGAGCGCCGACGCCAGGGCGTTCCACCCGGCGAAGGACAGGCCGAGGAAGCGGCCCGCCGCCTCGTCGCAGGCAGGTGGCCGGACCGCGTCGATCGTGGCGAGAAGATCGCCGCCCAGGAGGTTGCCGCCACCGACCTGCGCGCAGTCGGCCGGTCCCGCCCAGTAACCCCATTCGATGCCGGCATGGACGACGGCGAGATACAGCGAGACCAGCATGATAACCCCGGCCGCGAGGAACAGCAGCCGGGTGATGCGTGCCGGGGCGCGGCCCGCCGCGGCGACCAGAGCGACCAGCGCTACGGGGATCGCCACATAATAGGGGATGCGCTGCTGCAGACAGAGGGCACAGGGTATGTACCCGCCGACATGCTCGAAGATCAGCGCCGTGCCGACCGTGGCAATCATGCCGACGGCGAGGACGCCGGCCGAAAGCGTCTGGCGAAACCCGGTGGGTCGGTTGAACTGGTCGATCAGTCGCATCACGGATCCTTAGAACAGGAAGCGGACGGCGAGGAACCCGCCGATAAGCAGAACCATGAACAGGGTGAAGAGAATGCCGAGATTCTTCTCGATGAAGCCCTGGATCGATGCGCCGTAGCGCTTGAGGAGCCAGGCCACCAGAAAGAACCGGGCACCGCGCCCGATCACCGACACGACGACGAAGACCAGCAGGTTGAGCTGGGTGACGCCGGAAAAGATCGTCAGCACCTTGTAGGGGAACGGCGTGACGGCGGCGAACAAAACGGCCCAGCCGCCCCATTCGTTGTAGCGCGCCGCCATCTCGTCGAAGGCTCCCGCCTTGCCGTAGAGCTCCAGCACCGGCCGACCGATCAGGTCGAAAGCGAAGGCGCCGATCGCATAGCCGAGAAACGCCCCGAGAACCGATGCGATGGTGCAGATCATCGCGATCCGGAACCACTTGCGGCGGTCGGCGATCACCATCGGGATGAGCAGCGCGTCCGGCGGGATCGGGAAGATCGAGCTCTCGATGAAGGAGACCGCGGCAAGCGCGCGTTCGGCATGCCGTGTCGCGGCGAGCGACATGACCCAGTCGTATAGGCGGCGGAGCATGAGGCGGTTCCCGGAAGGCGCGGCGACAGGGCGAAGCGCTTAAGCCCAACCCGGCCCGAAGGCAAACCTCATCGCTGATGCGCTTGCGAAGTTGCAGGAGCAAGTCGCCCATCCGCCACGGCAACGGCGCCGGCTTTCGCTGGAAATCCGCCGGCGGATATTGTACGGGAGCAGACACCCGGCCGGGCGCCATGCGCCGGGCTATGCACCGTGCGGGTGTGGTGGAACTGGTAGACGCGCCGGACTCAAAATCCGGTTCCGAAAGGAGTGTCGGTTCGATTCCGACCACCCGCACCATGCATCTTGGGCCGACCCCGCCTTCATTCCTCCGGTTCCGTCGTGAAGGTCAGGGGATGGCCCTTGGCGCGGCCGGCGTCGGTGGCGCGCGCCGCCTTCGTCTCCGCCACATCACGCGGATAGACCGAAACCACGCAGGCCCCCTTCATGTGCGCCGTGATCATCACGCGGTCTGCCTGACCGGCGTCGAGCTGGAACTCGGCCTTGAGCACCCTCACCACGAAGTCGCGCGGCGTGAAGTCGTCGTTGAGGAGGATAACCTTGTGGAGGCGCGGTCGTGCCACCTTGGGCAGAACCTCGACCCGATGTCTCGTGCCCGTATCGCTCATCGCGCGTGCCGTCGCGGTCTGTCTCCGGAGATACCGGAGTCTAGCGCGGCGATCGCGCGGGGTCAGGAAGGCCGGCGTTCACGATCGGCGGAGGCGCCGGCAGCCTCTAACGCGCCGGCCCTCTTGCGGCGCCGCTGACGCCGGAGCAGGAAGGGCTGGAAGACGATGCTCCGGCTGCGCCTGCCGGTGCGCCGGATGCATCGGCCCGACGACGAGATCCGCATGACGCTTCGGCTCGCAAGCCCGCCCTTCGCTGCCCCGCCCTGGAACGACGCCGCCCTCGCCCCCGGCTCCTACGAGGCGCTGCGGGACGGCTTCGCCTGGCGCCTGCCCGCGCGGTTCAATATCGCCGAAGCCTGTGCCGACGCCTGGGCGGCGCGCGAGCCGGAGCGGATCTGCCTGATCGAGGATCGCGGCGAGGCGCCGGCGCGGACCCTGACCTATGGCGGGCTGGCCCGCCGCTCCCGTGGTCTGGCCGCCAGTCTAGCACGCCACGGCGTGCGGCGCGGCGACCGGGTCGCCATCGTGCTGCCGCAGGGTTTCGAGGCGGCGGTGGCGCATCTGGCCGCCTATCGGCTCGGCGCCATCGCGGTGCCGCTGGCCCAGCGTTTCGGTCCCGATGCGCTCGGCTTCCGCCTCAAGGCTTCCGGTTCGCGCGCGGCGATCGTCGATGCCGCAAGCCTTGCCACGCTGCGCGCGGTCGCGGCGGAACTGCCGGAACTCGAACAGGTCGTGGCGGTCGAGGCGGCAGAGCCCGGGCTGCTCGACTTCGCCCGCCTGGAGCGCGAGGCGCCCTGGCAAGAGCCGACCGCGACCGGGCCCGACGACCCGGCGATGATCATCTTCACGTCGGGCACGACCGGCCCGCCCAAGGGCGCGCTGCACGGCCACCGCGTGCTTCTCGGTCACCTGCCGGGCATGCGCTTCCATCACGAGGGCTTTCCGCTGACCGGCGACCGCCTGTGGACACCGTCGGACTGGGCGTGGGCCGGCGGCCTCCTCAACGCTCTCCTGCCGTCGCTCTATTTCGGCGTCCCGGTGGTCTTCGCCGGCGGACGCTTCGATGCCGGCGCGGCGTTCGACCTGATGGCGCGGCAGCGCGTCCGCAACGCCTTCCTGCCGGCGACGGCACTGCGCATGCTGAAGGCCGCGGCCACGCCGGAGGCCATTGCCGGTCTCGACCTGCGCACGATCGGCTCGGCCGGGGAGACGCTGCCGCGCGACACGTATCGCTGGGTGCAGAAGACGATGGGCCTCACGGTCAACGAGTTCTACGGCCAGACCGAGTGCAACATGGTCCTCGGGTCGTCCGCGGCATTCGGCGTCTCGCGCGCCGGCGCGATCGGCAAGCAAGTGCCGGGACACCGCGTCGTCATTCTCGGCGAGGACGGCCAGCCGGTCCCGGCCGGCCAAGCAGGAGGGATCGCCGTCGAGGCGCCCGATCCGGTGATGTTCCTCGGCTACTGGCAGGATCCGGAGGCGACGCGGCGAAAGATCCGCGGCGGATGGCTGCTGACCGGCGACCAGGGCGTGATGGACGCGGACGGCTACGCGGTGTTCGTCGGGCGCGACGACGACCTGATTACCTCGGCCGGCTATCGCATCGGCCCCGGCGAGGTGGAGGATTGCCTCCTCGCCCATCCGGCGGTGAAGCTCGCGGCGGTGGTTGGCAAGCCGGACCCGCTGCGAACCGAGATCGTCAAGGCCTATGTCGTGCCCGCCGACGGGGTCGCAGCCGACGCGGCGCTGGCTGGCGAGATCCAGCGTTTCGTGCGCGAGCGCCTGTCGGCGCACGAATATCCGCGGGAGGTGGCCTTCGTTGCGGAGATGCCGCTGACCACCAGCGGCAAGATCATCCGGCGCCTCTTCCGCGAGCGCGCCGTCGCGGAAGCAGAAGCGGCCGCGCTGAACTGATACGGGCCGGATCAGCGCGCCGGCAGCATCCGCATCAGCGTCTCGCGCATCAGCCGGACCCGGTTGCGCGACCGGCGGGCCTTGAGCAGCCCGCTGGCAGCGGACGCCACCGCCTTGCCGCTTTCGGGCGTGAGGCCGACCACCAAAGTCGCGATGGAGATCCGATCCTTCCAGAACCGGTTCATCACGAAATGATCCGGCATGGCGCAGGAATCGGCTCGCTTGACGGCGGGGTCGGCGACCAGCGCGCGTGTCGCTTCGGCGACCAACTGCTGGCCGGGCGAGGCCAGCGCATATTGCTCGTCATAGGCGCTCTTCCACGCATAGGCTTCGCCGCGGTCGACGAAGGCGACGAGGCTGGCGATGGCCCGATCGTCGAGGCGCAGCGTGAACACCCGGGCTCTGCCGTCTTCCGCCAGCGCGTTGACTGACTCGCGCGCGAAGGCCGAGCGATAGCGGTCCATGGTCAACGCGCTCCGCTCGCGCCCCTTCCAGCCACTGGCCTCGAGCGCCAGGAAGTCCTCGAAGGCGAGGCGCACCGCGTCCGCCTCCCGTGCGACCTCGAAACGCACCGCGCCCTGCCGGTCCAGCAGCCGGCGCTGGCGGGAGAGCTCCCGCCGCCGGCGCTTGGAAAGGGGCTTCTGGCGCAGATAGCTGGCGGGACCGGCCTTGCTCAGCGCCGCGCGCGAGAAGGCGTTGACCTCCTGGACCGGCAGGCCGAGCCGTTCCGTCACCGCAAGCAGCGCCCTCGCCATCGGTCCGTCGATCCGGAGATCCGGCAGGACGAGAAGGCGCGGGAGCTTGAGTTCCGGGCGCGCCAGCGTCTCGACCAGGCTGGTGAGGGTTCCCTGCGGATCGTCGCCGTCCAGTGGCAGCGTGCCGAGCGGACCGAAGGGGTGCGTCCAGGCGCGGATCGTCTCCGGCCCTCCAAGAATACCGGCGCGCTCGATCGAGAACGGCATCAGCAGCCGCAGCCGGCTGCGCGCCTCGTCCTCGTCGCGGATCACCATCAGGCGGACCTTGCGCTCGTCGAGGCGCGGCATGGCCGGGACGAGGAATTTCGGGTCGAAGAAGACGTTCCCCTCGATCGCCCGGCGCGACAGATGCCGCAGTTCCGCGATGAGATCGAAGGCCGCCGCCGGTGCATAGACCGAGAAGCGCCGCGCCGCTCCCTGATGGGGGATCGCGAGATCGCGCTCCGGCACGACCGTCTCCGCCACTCCTGCGACCTTGAGCGGGACGGCGGTCGGCGAGAGGTGCGCCGGATCGATGCGCGGCTCGGCTGCCATGACTCAACTCTTTGCGTGAAAGACGCGTGGTCGCCGCGGACGCGAGCGGCCGGCGGAAGCTTCCCTCACGGTAACGGCAGAGGCTTAAGAAACTGCCGACGTCATCGGTGGCATCGTCGCTATCTGCCGGTCAGCCTGCAAAGCCGCCTTCGTCGAGAAAGGCCTGCTCCTGCGGCGTCGTCTCCCGGCCGAGGACGCCGTTGCGGTGCGGGAACCGGCCGAAGCGGGCGATAATGTCGCGGTGATCCTTGGCATGGGCCATATTGTCCGCGTCTCCGATCTCCCCCATCCAGGCGACGCACTCATCCTGCGCGCCGAGATCCTCGGCATGCATCAGCGGGACCGCCAGGAACTGGTTGACGTCGTCGGCGACGGTATGGGCATCGCCGCGCGCCAGCGCATCGCGCGCGATCGCCAGCGCCTTCTCGTCGGTGGCATAGGTGCGGGGCGAGCCGCGGAACATGTTGCGCGGAAACTGGTCGAGCAGGATGACCAATGCGAGGGAGCCGGTCGCGCTCTTCCGCCAGTCGTCGAGTTCCCCGCGCGCGGCCTGCTCGTAGATGTCGCCGAACCGGGCGCTGATCTCCCCGTCGAAGCCATCGTCCTTGGCGAACCATTTCTTCGGCCCCGCCTCCCGCCAGAAGTCGACGATGGTCTGGGGATCGATCGAATAGGAGGTCATGGCGAATCCGTCGGTCGGGAAGTGGGAACTGGCGTGCCGGAGGCGACCCGTAAATAGGGTTCGCATCGCCCTGTGACGACGGGAAGCGCGGCGTTCTTGCGATCAGCCGAACGCGTGGCCGGGAATGCCGAGCGGATTGGTCTCCACCGCCACGCGGTCTGGCGCATCGCTGCGCAGGCCGCCGGTAAAGGCGGCGAAGAGATCGCGCACATAGGTCTCGTCCAGATGGTCGCCGATCAGGACGATGCGGGTCTCGCGCTTCATCTCCGCCGGCCATGCCGCAAGCTGCGCGGGCGGATGCTGGTAGCCGCGGACCCCGTGCAGGACGACCGGCCGCGCCGGGTCCTCGGCGAGATGGACGACGGCCTTCATCCGCAGGATACGCTCGCCTTGCGTCGCGGTCATGATGTCGAGAAAGGCTTCGACCGCCTCCCACGCCACCGGCTCGGCCCTCACCAGGGCAAAGCTCCGGATCGCGCCATGGGCGGCATGAGCGTTGTCTTCAGGCGAGCCGGGCACCGGTCCGGCCTCCCCCAGCCATCGCGCCGGCTCGGCCTTGCCCGTCGCGGGATTAACCACGCTGCAGCCAAGCAGCCGGTGCGCCAGCGCTTCGCCGTCGCCGCTCAGGACGTGACCGGCGGCGGGATTGAGCGCTGCCACGGCACCCCGCACGGCCTCCCGATCGGCAGGGCTCGCCAGGTCGCCCTTGGTGATGACGATCCGATCGGCCACCGCCACCTGGCGCCGCGCCTCAACCCGTTCGGCGAGGCTGGCGGCGCCGGAAACGCAGTCCACCACCGTCACCACGCCGTCGAGCGCATAGGCGTTGCGAAGCAGATGATGGGTCATCAGCGAGGCGAGGATCGGCGTCGGGTCGGCAAGGCCGGTCGTCTCGACGATGACGCGCTCGAGCGGCGGCGTGCCGGCTGGCCGGGCGCGGGTCGCCAGCATGACCAGCGTGTCGACGAGCGCGCCGCGGACCGTGCAGCAGACGCAGCCTTCGGAGAGTTCGATCACACCGTCGCTGGACGCCGTCTCGATCAGCATCTGGTCGATCCCCACGGCACCGAACTCGTTCACGACGACGGCCGTGTTGGCGAGCGGGGTCTCCGCCAGCAGGCGGTTGAGGAGGCTCGTCTTGCCCGCGCCGAGAAAGCCGGTGAGAACGGTCAGGCGAATCGGCGAACCAGCCGTTTCCGGAGTCCCGCTCATCGGCCCGGCGACGACACCGACGCACCATTGCCCGTACGCAAGGCGGCATCGTCGAAGCTGCTGCCCAGCCGCGGCGTCTTGCCGCTGCTGATCTTCCCCATCTCCTCAGGCCCCATCTCCCCCGGACCCGCCTCTCCGCCTCCGGCCTCGGACGCCTCGGCGGAGTCCTCCAGACCGACCCCCGGAGCGGCGGCGCTGGGATCGGCCGGCGCATCCGGCGCAGGCAGGGCACCGGCTGCCGGAGTGACGCCCAGATCGGCAGGCGTCGGACTTTCCTCGTCCGGCCGCGACGGACGCCAGGTCGGCAGCGGGATCCCGTAGGCCTCGATCAGCGAGACGCCGGGCTCCACGACGTCGTTTCCGGCCGCACCGCCGAGGCTGACCGGCACCACCACCTCGGGCCGGTTCAGCGCGTGCATGAAGGGCGAGCCGTAGACCTCCTCGCGTCCGGCCTCCTCCTGCCGCTCGTTGGCCCGCTCGGTGCGGCCTTCGGCCGAGCAGATGTAGCCGCTGACGTCGACCGGCTCGCCGGACGAGACCGGCAGTTCGTCCAGCGTGGTGTCGATGGAAGCCAGATCGGCCCCGAAACCCGCCTCCAGGATCTCCGCCGAGCGGCGCTCCCGCGGGATCGTGCCGTTGGCGCCGATGACGACCGCGACCAGCGTGCGTCCGTCGCGCGTCGCCGAGGAGACGAGATTGAATCCGGAGGCGCAGATATAGCCGGTCTTCATGCCGTCGGCGCCGTCGAAGCGGCCGAGAAGCTTGTTGCCGTTCTTCATGATGCCGTTTCCGGCGGCGATCGCCTCGGTGCCGAAATAGTCGCTGAAGGCAGGGAACTCCCGACGGATCGCGACGCCGAGCATCGCCAGATCCTTGGCGGTCGAGTATTGGCCTTCCCCCGGCAGCCCGTTGGCGTTGATGAAGCGGGTGTCCCTCATCCCGATGCGCAACGCCTCCTCGTTCATCATCACGAGGAAATCCTCCATCGAGCCCCCGGCGAGCATCTGCCCGATGGCATGGGCGACGTCGTTCGCCGACTTCACCAGCATCATGCGCAGCGCGGTGTCGAGACGCATCACCGAGCCGGGCTCGAAGCCCATCTTGCTGGGCGCCTCCGCTGCCGCCTCGCGAGTCATGATCACCGGGCTGTCGAGAGCGACGTCGTTGTTCTCCAGCGCCTTGAGCGCCAGATACGCGGTCATCAGCTTGGTCGTGGAGGCCGGATAGCGCCGTTCGCTGGCGCGCTCCTGCGAAAGCACCTTGCCGGAGGCGACGTCGACGACGATCGTGGCCATCCCCGCCTCCTGCGGATCGCTCTCCGCAGCAACCGTCTGGGCCAGAGCCCCCTGCCCCGGCATCGCCGGGGCGCCGAGCAGGGAGCCGGCGATGCAGATGGCTGTGAGGACACGGGATGGGGGGGAGGGGAGCGTCTTCACGCTGGATTCCTTCGCTGAATGCGGTCAGGCTGCGCGCCTGGCCGATGGCTTGCGTCCGGCGCGCGCCTAGCCGAAGGCTGTGACGCGAGCATGGCGCGTTGCCGCTGCGCGTGCAGGTCACGGCCTTGTGTGCCATGAACAGGAAGACCGGAAAGCATCGATGCCTGTCAACAACCGAATAGCCGAGAGCCAGCCGGAAATCGCGGCGTGGCGCCGTCACCTCCATGCCAATCCGGAACTCCTGTACGACGTGGCAGATACGGCAGCCTTCGTCGCCGACAAGCTTCGCGCCTTCGGCTGCGACGAGGTGGCGACAGGAATCGGCCGGACGGGCGTCGTCGCCCTGATCCACGGACGCGGCGGTCCGGGCGGTCCCATGGTTGGCCTTCGCGCCGACATGGACGCGCTGCCGATCGTCGAGGAGACGGGCCTCGACTACGCGTCGGTTCGCCCGGGCGCCATGCACGCCTGCGGCCATGACGGACACAGCGCCATGCTGCTGGGCGCTGCCCGCAGCCTGGCGGAATCCCGCGCCTTCGACGGCACGGTGGCGCTGATCTTCCAGCCGGCCGAGGAGGGCGGCGCCGGCGCCAAGGCGATGATGGACGACGGGCTCTTCGAGCGCTGGCCGATCGGCCGGGTCTACGGCATGCATAATCTCCCCGGGATGCCCGTCGGCCGTTTCGGCGTCCGCGCCGGGCCCGTGATGGCCTCCACCGACGAGTTCGCCATCACCGTCCGGGGTCGCGGCGGGCACGCGGCGCTGCCGCATCGCACCATCGACCCGATCCCCGTTGCCGCTGCCCTCGTCCAGTCGCTGCAGACGATCGCCGGACGCAACGCCGATCCGCTGCGCTCGCTCGTCGTGTCGGTGACGCAGGTCCATGCCGGCTTCGCCCATAACGTCATCCCCGACACCGCCACCATCTCCGGAACCGTGCGATCGCTGGATCTGGCCATGCGCGACCTCGCGGAGGAACGGCTGCGCGGTATCGCAGCCGGCATCTGTGCCGCGCACGGGGCCACCGCCGAGATCGACGTCGATCGGAATTACCCGATCACCATCAACGACGCCGCCGAGGCCGCGTTCTGCGCCGAGGTCGCGGCGGAGATCGTCGGCCCCGCCAGCGTCGATCGGGATGTCGCGCCCATGATGGCGGGCGAAGACTTCTCCTACATGCTGGAAGAACGGCCGGGGGCCTATATCTTCATCGGCAACGGCGACAGCGCGACGCTGCATAGCCCGACCTACGATTTCTCGGACGAGGCCATCGCCTTCGGCTCCAGCTTCTGGTTGCGCCTCGCCGAAAGGGCGCTGAGCCGAAGCTGACGGCGGCAGAGGCGGCTCGGAAGCGCGACGGACCGGACGAGGCCGGAAAATGCCTGGACACCCGCGCCGGTGCTGCGACAGATTGGCCGGTCGCCGTCGATCCTCGTTGACACGTCGCGATCGACCGGCGATGGCGCCCCGAACCGTCTGAGGGATTGCCGACGGATGCATATCAGGGAAAATGGATATGGCGGATGATGCTCGCCGGGCACTGGTGCGGCGCCTCGATCTCGTTGCCGATCTCGGCGAGGACGATCGCGCCGCGATCCTGGAACTGCCGGTGGTCGTGCGGGACATCGAGGCGGATGTCGACATCGTCCGCGAGGGCGAGGTGGTCCAGCAATGCTGCGTCCTCGTCGAGGGCTTCACCTGCCGCTATAGGGTCACCCGTGACGGGAAGCGGCAGATCATCGCGTTTCACGTTCCCGGCGACATCCCGGACCTGCACAGCCTGCACCTTCCGCGCATGGACCACAGTTTCGCGTCCACGACCCCCTCGCGCGTCGGTTTCATTCCGCACACGGCGATCTGGGACCTGTGCAAGGCCCGCCCTGCGGTGGCGGCGGCGCTCTGGCGCGAAACGCTGATCGATGGGGCAATCTTCCGCGAGTGGATCGTCGGCCTCGGCCGGCGCACCGGCAAGAGCCGCACCGCGCATCTTCTCTGTGAGCTCGCCGTACGTCTGCGGGCCGTCGGGCTCGCGCCCGACGGCGTCTTCCACATCCCGCTGACCCAGAACGAACTCGCCGACGCGCTGGGCCTTACCGTGGTCACGGTCAACCGGGTGCTCCAAGATTTCCGGCAGGAGGGACTGCTGGATCGCGAGCGGTCGCGGATGACCCTCAAGAATTGGCCGGCTCTGGCACAGGCGGGCGATTTCGACCCGACCTATCTCAACATCCGCGTGCCGATCGCCATGGAGCCGCCTCGCGCACCGGCGGGCTGAACCGCCGGCGAGGCATTCGGGTGCGAGCCCCCGATGCCGAGGGCGGCGGGGCGCAGCGGCCATGCCGAAGCAGCCGGATGTCGGCCGCGATGCGGCACTGCACGTTCGGCACGGAAACACCCAAAATACTTGAATTTTTCGTCAGAAGGGTGTAGCATCCCTCTGACAGTCGGGCGCCGTGGTCTGCTTGCCACGTCAGTATGGCGCTTGCGGTTATTTCCGAAAGGACGCCCCATCACCATCGGCGACAGGTCGGCCCCTCCCGGGACCGGACGCTCCCGGTGGCTCGATGGAGAAGGTCTGCGCGGTTCAACCGTCGGCTGCAGCACGCCTCGCGGCGGGCCCCTTCAAATCGGCGACCATGCGTCGTCCACCCGTGTCTAGCGGCTGTCGCGGCCGGGCACAACAGGGAGTTAGAAAAAGCGTATGAGCAGTCAGAAGAAGGCATCCACCCGTCACGGATTCCGGACCGGCGAGAGCATCGTCTATCCCGCCCACGGCGTTGGCCAGATCGTCGCAATCGAGGACCAGGAAGTCGCGGGCATGACGCTCGAGCTGTTCGTCATCGACTTCGAGAAGGACAAGATGCGCCTGAAGGTTCCCGTCGCGAAGGCGGAAGCCGTCGGCATGCGCAAGCTCTCCGAGACCGATTTCGTCGAGCGCGCCCTCAAGGTCGTGCAGGGCCGTGCGCGCGTGAAGAAGACGATGTGGAGCCGTCGCGCGCAGGAATACGATGCCAAGATCAATTCGGGCGACCTGATCCAGATCGCCGAAGTGGTCCGCGATCTCTACCGGGCCGAAAGCCAGCCGGAGCAGTCCTACTCCGAGCGCCAGCTGTACGAGGCGGCTCTCGGACGCATGGCGCGCGAACTCGCCGCGGTGAACGAGGTGTCCGATACCGAAGCCGTCCAACTGATCGAGGTCAACCTCAACAAGGGCCCGAAGCGCATGCCCAAGGGGGCCGAGGGCGAAGCCGAAGCATCCGCAGATGCGGACGAGTCCGGCGCTGCCGAGCCGAGCGACGCC
The DNA here is from genome assembly GCA_036252795.1 of Aurantimonas sp. Classification (GTDB taxonomy): domain Bacteria; phylum Pseudomonadota; class Alphaproteobacteria; order Rhizobiales; family Rhizobiaceae; genus Aurantimonas. Next base: position 20,998 of record DASYHY010000065.1, read on the forward strand.
GAGCAGGAACAGGCGGCCTGACGACCGAAAAGCCC
>DASYHY010000066.1:0-9183 GCA_036252795.1 Aurantimonas sp.
CCGCCAGACCTCGCCGGCCGTGCCGCTGCCGAAATAGCTCGACGCCTCCGATGGCAGCATCGATTCGATGAAGCTGCGCAGCACGAATCCCTCGAACTGTTCGAGCGGCGGCGCGACGCGCGACTTGTGCGCGACGAGCGGCGCAAGGGGGGCGGAGGAGGCAGCCACCGGGCGGTCCGCCGCTGATGCGGAACCGGAGCCCACGGCATCCAGCGCCGCGGCGAAACCTTCCGCCGCGACCTCACGGGAGCCGGCAGCATGGCTCTTCGCGACTGTCGGGGGCGTGGCCGTGATGCCGTTGAAGGTGATGGGCGTCGTCGTCATCGATCCTGGTCGCGCTGCTGCGGGGTCTCGTTCTCGGCTTGTATCGGCGCGGGCTTATTCGAAGCTTGTCCGCTTGCGCGCGAGATGACCGTCAAGCGCCGACTGCAAAGCCTGCTTCTCGTCTTCTGCCGCCGTCTTCTGCGCGGTCTCGCCGCGCACCCGCTCGACCCCCGTCTCCGACCGGCGTGCCGCACGCAGCCGCGCTTCCGCTGCCTCCTGCAGCTCGGCGTTGGATCGGCGCGCCACCTCGTTGCGGCGCAGACCGTTGACCTTTGCATCCACGAAAAGGCCATGCAGCGCGGACTCGGTGCCGAGGCTGGCGACGAGCTCCGTCGTGGTTCGCTCTATGGCGGCCCCCGCCTCCCGCAGATGCACGAGGCGCCATTCCTCCAGGAGGCGCTTCTGGCGCTGGACCTTGAGGATCCGGTCAAGGCGGCGAAGCCGCTCATGCTCCTCGCTCATCCGGTCACGATCCAGTTCTGGAACGCCTGGAGGAAGATCACCAGGAAATCGCCGATCGAGTAGGCGAAGAGGATCAGCCCTCCCGCCAGGACGAAGGGCAGCGAGATGAAATAGACGGGGATGGTCGGCGTCAGCTTGTTGGCCAGACCGATCGCGAAGTTGACCACGATGCCGTAGAGCAGGAACGGACTGCAGATGCGCAGGCAGAGCAGGAACGCCTCGTCGAGATTGTCGGTGATGCTGGCGAGGTTGCCACGCACCGAAAAGCCGGCCGCCGTCGGCATGGCGGTATAGGACGCGACGAGAGCGCGGGCGATCTCGGCATGCAGGTTGAGGACGAAGATCATCGTCGTCGCCGTCAGCGTCACCAGCGTGACCAGGGCCGGCGCCGGCTCGCTGTCCTCGATCGCCCCGCCCATCGCCATGCCCATGCCGATCGAGTTCGCGATGACGTGCCCGGCGAACTGCAGGGCGATCATGAAGCTGCGCCCCAACAGGCCGATGAACAGGCCGTTGAGCAGTTCGCTCGCCATCAGCGCCAGTCGGCCGTTGTCGTCGGCGGCCGCCACCAGCGGCTGGATCGTCGGCAGCAACCCGGGCGACAGCGCTATCGATATGGCGAATGCCAGGAAGAGCCGTATCTGCGCGGGGATACGCGAGGACGAGAAGCCGGGCAGCAGCATCAGGCAGGCGCCGATCCGACAGAAGATCAGGAACAGCGAGAAGAACAGCTCGGACAGGTCCGGCGTCACGAGATCGACCCGACCGTCTTGATGTCGACGCCACGGGCGATCTCCACGTGCGACAGCACGGGCAGATTGACGAAGATCCGCTCGATCATCATCCGCACATAAGGCCGCGCGTCCGGCGCCGCGACGAGGACGAACATCTCGCCCTGGTCCATCTTGTCGCGGATCACCTTCGTGGCTTCCGTCGCGAACTGCTCGACCAGACGCGGATCGATGTCGAACTCCACGACGTCGCCCTTCGCGTCCCGCTTCAGCGCCTGATGGAAGGCGAGATCCCACTGATTGCCGAGCCGCAGCACGCCGAGCTTGCCCTCGTGCAGGAGATCGCCGCAGATCTGCTGCGCCATGCGCATCCGCACATGCTCGACGATCTGCTCCGAACGGCGCACATGCGGCGCGATCTCGGCGATCGCCTCGAGGATCAGGTTGAGGTTCCGGATGGACACCCGCTCCGCGAGCAGAAGCTTGAGGACCGCCTGCAGGCCCGAATAGGACATGTGGGTCGGGATGATCTCGTCGATCAGCCGCTTGTACTCCGGCTCCAGCCGGTCGATGAGCGAGCGCATGTCCTTGTAGGAGAGCAGCTGCGCGAGGTTGTTGCGGATGACCTCGGACAGATGCGTCAGCATGATCGACAGCGTGTCGATCGGCTCGAAGCCCTGACGGCGCGCTTCCTCCGCGAAGCTGCCCGACACCCACGCCGCCCGCATGCCGAAGGCGGGTTCCTTGGTGATGTCGTGCGGCATGTCCGGCTGCCCGGCGTCGCCGAGCACGATCATCAGATCGCCGAGCCGCAGCGGCTGCGAGGCGACCATCGTCCCGTGGATCTTGATCTGGTAGGATTTCGGATCCACGGCCAGATCGTCTGACAGCTTGATCTCCGGCACGACGAAGCCGTAGCGGGCGGCGAACCGACGCCGCATCTTCTGCACGCGATGCGCCAGTTCCTCGCGCTTGAGCACCAGGTGGGCCGACGTCTGCTTGCCCAGGACGAGCTCGATCTCGACGATCTTCAGCGATTCCTTGACCGACGTCCGCTCAGCCTCGACCGCGACCTTCTCTTCCTCCGCACGGATCTCCTCGACCTTGCGCTGCTCTTCCTGGCGCTGCCGCGGAATGATGTAGGCGATCAGGCCGAGGCCGGCGCCGAGGCCGAAGAACGGCAGGAAAGGCAGGCCGGGCAGGAAGGACAGGATCGCCATCAGAACGCCCGAGACGGCCATGGCTCTCGGATAGAATCCGAGCTGGCCGATCACAGCGAGCTGCGCGGCGCCGCGATTGCCGCCTTTGGATACGAGCAGGCCCGCCGCCAGCGAGACGATCAGCGCCGGGATCTGCGTCACCAGGCCGTCGCCCACCGACAGCTTGGTGAAGACGTCGGCCGCGCTCGCGGCGTCCATGCCGTGCCGGGTGATGCCGATGACGATCCCGCCGAAGATGTTGACGGCGGTGATGATCAAGCCGGCGATCGCATCGCCGCGGACGAATTTCGACGCACCGTCCATCGAGCCGAAGAAGGCGCTTTCCTCCTCCAGTTCCTTGCGGCGCGCCTGCGCCTGCCGCTCGTCGATGAGACCGGCGGACAGGTCGGCGTCGATCGCCATCTGCTTGCCGGGGATGGCGTCCAGCGTGAAGCGCGCACCGACCTCGGCGATACGCGTCGCGCCCTTGGTGATGACCAGGAAGTTGACGATGATCAGGATCAGGAAGACGACGATGCCGATGAAGAAGTCGCCGCCCATGACGAACTGCGAGAAGCCGCCGATGACGTGGCCCGCCGCGTTCACGCCCTGATGGCCCTCGGAAAGGATGACGCGTGTCGTCGCGATGTTGAGTGACAGGCGCATCATCGTGGCGAGCAGCAGCACCGTCGGGAACGCGGAGAAGTCCAGCGGCTTCTGGATCCAGAGCGAGACCATCAGGATCAGCACCGACAGCGCGATCGAGAAGGCGAGGCCGACATCGATGAGGAAGGCCGGGATCGGGACGAACAGAACGGTGAGGACCAGGATCACCGCGATCGCGAAGCCGACGTCGCGGCTTCCGGTGATGCTGGGGGCCTCGGCCCCGCGAGGCTTCAGAATATCGGCGGACATCGCAGCTTCCCGAACTCAACTGTCGTGCCCTTCGCGACGGATCGCAGCGGGCAGTGAGGCTTCGGTGTCGCAGACGAAGGTTGCTTCGGGCTGTTCAGTTCGGCGCGCGGGGCGAGCCACTGAGCCGCCCGGTTGTGCTGACCGCGCCTTTCGGCACGGCAGCGGGCCGGCAACAGCGCAGCTGCCGGCAGGCCATGGCGGTGCGGGGAAGCCTCAGTTGAAGCCGTTCTCGATGCGGGAGTAGGATTCCTGGGTGAAGGCGAAGACCTGCGCGCCCGTGAAGGATGCCGTCAGCGCGATGACGATGAAGATCGCCAGGATCTTCGGCACGAAGGTCAGCGTCACTTCCTGGATCTGCGTCAATGCCTGGAACAGGGCGATCACCAGGCCTACGACCATCGCGGCGCCAACGGCGGGGCCGCAGGCGGCCACGATGGTCCAGATGGCGGACTGGACGATGTCGAGTGCGTCGGCTTCGTTCATTGCCTCACGCCACCGTCGTGCCGGATTCGAGCATCAGCGTCCTGCCGCCGGAGAGCACTGCCTGGACGCCGCCGTCGACGACGCGCACCGCCTCGACCAGGCCGCTCACCGAACCATCCGCCGAGGTGGCCGTCCGGCCGATCAGCGAGTTGGCCTGGGTCAGCGCCGAGACCGTCATCAGCGAATCGAGCTTCTTGTTGGTCTGGATCGCCTGCTCGACCGAGGAGAAGGAGGCGAACTGCGAGATGTACTGGGTCGAGTCGGTCGGGTTCAGCGGATCCTGATGGGACATCTCCGCGACCAGCAGCTTGAGAAACGAGTCGTAGTCGAGCGTCGAACTCTTCTCTGCTGTCGTCTGGGCAGCCTGGTAGGTAGAATTGCTCGTTGCGCCGACGGCGGTCATCGTACCCCTCCTGCGGCGAGCCGCAATTCGCCGCGCCGCTGATCGACGGGCGGGAAGTCGCCGGCCGGTCTGGCGTCGTCTTCTGTCTCCAGCGGAATCAGCGAGCGGACGCGCTTCAGCGCCTCGAAGCAGCGGTTGCGCTCGACGAGATCGGCGGCCTCCGTCAGCCCCTCGATGATGTCGCGGTCCCGGTAGTTCTTCACCATCAGCGAGCGCGACGAGTGGAAGAGCTGGCGGGCGGCATCGCTGTTGTGCGGATCCATGATCATCATCTGCACGATGAAGTAGAGCTGGCGAAGCGGCGTCGTCGCATCCTCCGCCTGCATCACGTGGCTCTCGAGCAGGAAGGTCACGTCGTTCAGGAATTCCAGCGTGGTCTTGCGGTCGACCTTGAGCACCGCGCCGTTGACGAAGATGCGCTCGCCCGGCCTGAGCGATATCCGGAGCGTCGCCATCTCAGCTCAACCCGTTGCGGATCAGCGTCGAGATCTCGATGATGCCCTTGAAATTGTCGGACTTGCCGAGCCGAATGGCTTCGGCCTCGCGCATGATCCAGAGACCGACCGAGATCAGTTCGGCGCGCAGTTCCTCCGGCAGACCGTTTTCCGCCCCGGCGAGATCCTCGACGAGGATCGCCCAGAGGCTGCGCGTCGCGTAGATCGCATCGATCGCGTCGCGGGAGCGCGGACCGCTGGCCGCGGCCCGCTCGAGCATCGCGATCGAATGATCGAGTGCCTGGCGCTCGCGGTCACGGGCGTCGACTTCGACGTCCTGAGTGACTTCCGCGTAAGAGAACTGATACATTCCAACCCCTTGCTACTTACCCGAACCGTCTGCCTGGAGCCTGGTGCGGGCCTTGAGTTCGTCTTCCCGGACGCCGCCTGCAGCGCCCGGATCAGTGGTGGCCTGCGCTGTCGCGACCGGCTGTCCCGTGGGTCTAGAGATAGTTGATGATGCTGAGCCGCGAGATGCGGGCGGTCAGCGCGTAAGACACCTCCAGCAGGTTCATCAGCGTCGTTACCCGCGTAGAGGCTTCGTACTGATCGACCTCCTCGAACGATGCCATCGACAGGGTCAGCACGCTGTTGCGGCTCTTCAGCGCCTCTTCCGTGACCTCAAGCCGGCTCTGCTTGCCACCGATCTCCGAGCGGATCTCGGTGAGCTGCGCCAGGCCCTGACTGAGAGTCTCGATCGCCCGGCTTGTGAGAAGCTGACGTGCCTCGCCGGTCATGCCTTCGACGCCGAGATCGGCAATCATCACGTAAGCTTTGGCGATGTTCCGGAAGGCTTCGTGCGAAGCCGGATAGGAAACGTCGAGGGTCTCGCTCTCGCTGATGCGGTTGTAGACGGGTGAGCCGTCGGCATTCGACCAATTCTGCCACTGGCCGACCGGCGGGAGCTGGAACAGGCCGTCAAGGCCGTCGTCGAGGAAGTCTTCGAGTTCGGCGGGCGAGATCGTGGCCACGGCCGGATCGTTCTGCGCGAAGGTGAATTTCGCCATGAAGGCATCGGCCGTCGCCTGCTTCGCGGTGGAGTTCTGTTCATAGCCGCGTGTCGCGCCGCCGCCCACTGCCTCGAAGGCGATCGCCGGCTGGTCGCTGGACGCACCGGAGAACAGGAACCGCGATCCCACCGCGCTGTTGAGGGCGCCGGTGAACTGCTGCAGACCGGCCTTCGCCTGCTGGACGCTCGCGGTGATACCTGGGTCGCTGGCACCATTCGAGATGAGCGAAGCGACGAGTGCCTCGCCGGTCTTGACGACGGATTCCAGCGTGGTCTGCATCGTCTCGAACCGCTGGGCGATGAGCGCGTTGGACTCGCGCAGGCGGGTGTTGTTCTCCCGCTCGATCCGGATCGAGACGGTCTGGTTGGTGCGAACGCCGAGACCCAGCCCGACATCGGCCAGCCGGCCGGTGGTCGACTCTTTCTGCGCGGTGCGAAGATCGTCCTGGATGCGGAAGATCGCCGCACGCGGCGCCGTCGATAGCGAGTAGCTGGAAACGAGGAAATTGCTCACTGAAGTCTCCAGTTATCGGATTGCGAGAAGCGCGTCGATCATCTGCCCGACCGTCGACAGGAGCTTGCTGGAAGCCTGGTAGGAACGTTCCAGATCGAGCAGCCGGGTCATCTCGTCGTCGATATTGACGCCGCTCCTGTCCGAGAGGTTCTCCTGCGTGCGCGACAGCAGGACAGCGCGATAATCGGCCTCCGCGGACGCCGTGGCGCGCTGTCCTTCGAGCCAGCCGATCGACGCGGCGCTGTATTCCGACAGCGTCGCCCTGTCGCCGGCGCCGAAATCACCGTCGAAGTTTCGCTGCTCGGAGAACTGGGCGATGAGGCTGTTCAGACGCTCTGTGAAGCCGCTCGACCCGTTGGCGTTGTAGCTGAAATCCGGATCCCCCGAGATTCCGCCATCGCGCAGGAGCATGGGGTTGCCGCCTTGGGTCGAGTCGACGCTTGTGGCGATCCTGATCGTCCCGGCAAGTCCCTTGGCATCGGCAAGTGTGAACGGCGCGGCGGTCAAACTGTCCGCTGTGAAGAGACCGGTCAAACGGGTCAGGTCGGCCGGATCGACTTGGTTGGTCTCGGCGAAACCGTCGATCAGCGCGAAAGCCATCCCGTCAAGCTGGCCCTGGAACGTGACCGTCGTCTCGTCGCGAAGCTTGAGCAGGCCCGCCAGGCTGCCGCTCTTGACCGGCATCGGCGAGGCGGCGCCCGAGATCACCACGCCGTCGATCTTGAAGCTCCCGCCGACGACGGTCGGATCGTAGGCCGGCTGCGGGGAGAACTCGATCGAGCGCGCCGTCTTGTCGAACAGCGTGATGCCCGAGTCGGTGTAGAGGGCGAGCTCGTTGCCGTTGCGCGACTGGACGTTCAGCCCGACATACTGGGACAGTTCCCGGATGATCTGGTCGCGCCGGTCGATGAAGTCGGTGACGTCTGCGCCTGTCGATGCGCCGCCCATCACCCGCCCATTGACGGTCTCGAACTCGGCCAGCAGCGCCGTCATGTTGCGGGCCGCCTGATCCAGCTTGTCGTCGGCATCCTTGCGGGTCGCCTGGACGGCCGCGCTCGCCTGATTGAGGCCGCTCGCCATGTCGCGCGCCGCGGCGATGGCAGATTCCGCGGTCTGGCCGCTCTCCGGGGAGACGGCGTATTGCGACAGCGCCGCCTTCAGCTGGGCCAGCCTTGCGGCCGGCGACGACGGCGCGTCGACGTCGCCGATCACGTCGCGGATGCGATCCAGCCCCGTGGCCGCCGCATCGGCCGCGCCGAGGGCCGAGGTCGAGACAAGCATCGAGCGGAACAGCGCCGCATCGCCGGACTGTGCGATCGAAACGATCCGCACGCCCCCCATCTGGCCGGTGGCCAGATTGGCATATTTGCGGGAGGCGTAGGGGTTGTCTGCGTTGGCGATGTTCCGCGAGACGATCGCCGTCTGGCTCGACACGGTGGAAAGCGAGGCGCGGGCATTCGAGAATGCGGACAGGAGAGACATGGCGCTGATGGATCCGATGCGGGGCTAGGCGAAATTCGCCTAGCGCTTCAGGTTGACGAGGACGTCGAGGATCTCGGAGCCCGTCTGGAACACTTTCGAATTGGCACTGTAGCTCCGCTGCGACTCGATCATGCTGGTCAGCTCGGAGGCGAGATCGACGTTGGACTGCTCGAGACCGCTGGGAACGAGGCTGCCGAAGCCGTTCATGCCGGGCGTTCCAATATCGACGACGCCGGATCCGGGCGTTGCGCTGTAGACGTTGCCGGCGGATGTGGAGAGCTGATCCGGGCTCGGGAACCGCGCGAATTTCAGCTGGTAGAGTTCTACCACGGCACCGGAATCCATGATGCCGTTCAAGGTGCCATCCTCGCCGAATGCAAAGGAGGCGAAGGTACCGGCGGGATTGCCGTTGGCCACGAGGCGCGTGGAGAAATCGGTCGCGTATTCGGTGAGCGGTCCGAGCCCGATGGGGAACGTCTGCCCGCCGGGGAAGGTATAGGTCATGTTCGCCGGCGTGGCGGTGCCCAGACCCGTCACCGCGTCGAAGTTTATGACGCTGGTCTGCGTACCGGTGTCGTCGTCATAGCTGATCGTCCACTCATTGGCCGCCGTCTTCTCCATGTTGACGTCGACGACGATGGCCCGACCGATATTGTCGTAGATCACCATCGACGACTTCTTGGTGGAGTTCGTCTCTGCCGATTCAGGGAACTGCAGGGAGAAGTTCGCCTCGCTCGTGCGTTGTGGCGCGACGATTTCGCCCACGGGAAGCGTGATCGGGCCGGCGCTGCCGTCGAGAGCGGTGGTGTCCTTGAGCCGGTAGCCGGCCGAGTTGACCAGATAGGTGACGTTGTTCTCCGTGCGCTGCACGAAAGAGCCGGCGCGGGTGTAGAATTCACGCCCGGCGGCATCCTGGACGACGAAGAAGCCGTCCCCCTGGATGGCGAGGTCGGAGCCGGAAGAGCTCGCGGCGATGTTGCCCTGCTGGCTGACTGATTGCCGGACCTGGGTCGTGACCGAGCCGGAATTGTACTCGCCGCCGCCCTGCGCGATCACCAGCGAAGAAAACTCGGTCGAGTTCCGCTTGTAGCCGGTGGTGCTGGCGTTGGCGATGTTGTCGGAAACGACGGAGAGGCGGTTCGCCTGGGCGTTCATTCCCGAGACGCT
>DASYHY010000067.1:0-58325 GCA_036252795.1 Aurantimonas sp.
GGCCGGCCCTCGCCGGCCCGGCGTCGCTCGTCAGTCGAAGGAGACGTCCGCCCGCAGATCGGGCGCCTGACTGCGGGTCACGTTCACGCTCTCACCCTTGCGGGTGATCACGACGTCACCGGCGCGTCCTCCGGCGAAAGCCGGAACCGCAAGCGTGACGCTCTGGCCATCGTCAAGGGTGGTCACGAAGCGTGACGGGACTGCCGCTCTCGCTCGCGGACAGTGTCGCGACGACACGGAACCCGTCAGCCTCGACGGTGTAGTAGGCGGCGCCGGTCACGCCGCCAAACGCGAAGCTTCGTCCGGTCAGCGGCTTCAATTCGCCGGCGCCGGCACTGGTGACGACCATGGTCGCCACAGCTGCTGCAAGGATTGTCTTCATAGTCAGGTTCCTCTGGATCCTGTGTCGACCTCCCACCTCCAAGCTACGCATGATTGCTGCAGTGCACAACGGCATGGCTGCCATGCGGATCTGCGGGAGCGGGAGATTCAGCAGGCCAACCCATAAAATTTTAACTATTAACCAAGGTTAAAATTTAGTAAACCGGAATGGTTACTATTTGCCGTTTGCGGCCTACCCTGTTCCTCATATCCACGAAGGAACAGCCCGATGAGCATCGCAACGATCGAGAATGCCGGTTGGGTGAAGCCGAACCCGCTGGCCGACCCGAAGAGCATCGAGAGACGGTTTCGAGCCCGGCGCTTCGCCCATATCCGGGCACTGATCGATGACGCCCTGCAGGTTCGCGACCAGGTCGACATCCTCGATCTCGGCGGCACGGAGCAATACTGGCAGATCGCCGCCGACTACCTCGACCAGCACCGGGGCCGCCTGTCGATCACGCTGGTCAACAACGAGCCGACCCCGCCGCCGGTCGATCCGCTGTTCGCCAGCGTCGAGGGAGATGCCTGCGATGCCGGCCTCTTCGACGGGCGCCGCTTCGACGTTGTCCACTCCAACTCGGTGATCGAGCATGTCGGCGAATGGCCCCGCATGCAGGCCTTCGCGAACAACGTGGTCCGGCTCTCGGAGCGCTATTTCGTGCAGACGCCGAACTACTGGTTTCCTCTTGAGCCGCATTTCCGCGTCGTTGGCTTCCAGTGGCTGCCGCTGCCGGTGCGGGCAGCACTGATGCGCCGGTTCAATCTGGGCTTCTTTCCCCGCGCCAGAACCCCGGAGGAGGCGTGGAACAACGTTCGCGACATCCGCCTCCTCGATCGGCGCATGATGGCTACCCTGTTCCCGCAAGCCGAACTTCGGATCGAGAAGGTGGCGGGGCTACCCAAGTCTGTTATGGTCATCGGACGAGCCGAGACGTGAGGAGTTAGCCGCCTCTGCCGGCCACGCCCAACCTGGGAGCTGCGTCGCATCTCGTACGGAACGGATGCGGCGGTCGGGGCTTTTCCTGATGTTTGAAGGCCGGAGATGACACGATGACGGTACCGACGCGTCCGGCAGTCCAACTGATCGCGGCGGGCATGGCGATGCAGTTTGTCCTTACCGCCGCGGCCCATGCCCAGGTGACGGACCCCGCAGCCGATGTCGAAAACCCTGCCCGTCTGGTGGAGGTGTCGCTGGGCGACTGGGGCGTGAAGACGACGCTCGCCAGAGAACTGAATGTGGGTATCGCCGAGGTGCCGCTGACCATTTCCGTACCCGCGGATGTGGCTGCCGACGTGTGTCCGGTTTCCAGCGAGGACCTCGATCAGCAGGAGGTCGTGAGCCCGACGCGCACATGTGCCGCGAAAAGCCTGACGGACGGCCTGCGGAGCGAGGTGCTGAAGCAGGTGCGACCGCCGCAGGAATAGCGGCGCCCGGAAGCGTCGAACGTGCTCCCACGGTCGCTGCGGCGCGGCCGGCCTTCCCCGTTGCAGCTTGCGCCGCCACACCTTCGCCGAATTCCTTGCCTCTGAGGTCTTCTCGACCCACGTTCGCCGTATCGACACCTTGGCGGCCAACATGAACGGTCTCGGGTCCGACCGGGCAACCGGATCCTGCCACCTACCGCAGCGCGACAGCATCCTCCGTGAGTGGCACCCGTGGCGCGGTTCTTGAAAGGCATCGAAATGCGCATCGCCGCGACGCTGGCAGCCAGTCTCCTCCTGTCGGGGTGTGTGACCGGTGGAGGGAATGATCTCGAGGATGCGCTCCGGCTGACGGAAGTCGAAGACGACGCGCATTGCCGGAGCCTGCTGATCCAGCCCGGCGAGTTGGTCTACGCGCAATGCCGCCTGGCGATGCGTAAGACCTTCCTGAACAACTACACTTCGCGCAGGGCGCAGATCATGCAGCAATACGGGTCGGTCCCCGCGGACCTCGACCAGGCGCTGCGAGCGGACGCCTTCTGCAATTACGACGAATCGGTGAAGGAGGCCGTGCAGCCGGTCGCCGAGGACATCGCGGCAGCCGCAGCCTATGAGAGGTGCGCCAGTACGCGCGATCTGCTGCTGCAGGCTTTCCAGACCGCGACAGGCGCCGATGGCGTCGCCTTCTCCTTTGCGGAACAGCCCCTGATCATCCAGCAGAACATCACGGCGATTCGCGAGGCGCGCCTCGTCATCAACGGCCCGGGAGCAGTTGCAGAAACGACCTTGTGACGGGGCAGGTGACTGAATCCTATGGCCTCGGCCGGACGAAGCGGCCAAACCTCGCGCAAGATTGCACGATTTAACGAAGGTTGAGGCGTTTCGGCAATAGGGCCGCTTGCGGCTGCCTTCCCTCGCGCCGGTGCGCGAAGAGTAACGTTTTCAAGGCTGTGCCCATTCCGGTCGATCCGGTCGCAACCGTTTGTTTAGATTGAATGCTCAGTTGTTTTACGATCCCCATCAAGTGTGGCTTTTCGGCACTTGCCGCTATCGCCCAAAAGCAACAGGTTGCCGACGCACCGGCCGCAAACAGCGTCGGGAATTTGAACTGCGGCATCAACCGTCAGGCACTGATAGGTAGCTACTATGAAGAAAATCATCATCGCATCGGTCGCGTGCTTCGCTCTCGCAAGCTTCGCTGGCTGCATGGGCAAGGGCATCGGCAAGGGCAAGGGCAAGGGCCCCGTCGCTCAGCCGATGGTCGTCGAAGAGACGTACGTCACCAAGGGCTAATGCCTTGGGTTTTTGGGGGGAGGCTAATCGTGCATCCCCCCAAGAACCGCCTCAATTGAAGTCCACGACCCGCGGCGTCCTAGCCTGCGTCGGGTGTCGTGAATCGGCGTAAGCCGAAGCGGGGACAGGTGATTCCCATTCCGAGAGGCATCTCATGTCTTTGTCCCTGATCCGGCTGGTTTTCGCAGCCGTTCTTTCGCTGGCGCTTGCCGGCTGCACGTCGACCGCGTCGAACCAGACGCCGTCGAGCGCTCCCATGGCCCTCGCCGCGACCACGGCTTTCGCGCCGAATGATGGCGGAGCCAGCCCCTACGCACGGGCCAAACCCTATTTCGTCGAATTCCGTGCCCGCACGGCCTTGAGCTACGGCCATACCTTCGCGGTATTCGGCGTGCTCGACCAGAACGGGCGTGTTCCCACGGATGCCAATGGCGTGCTGATTCCCAGCATGACCGAGGTCACCGGCCTGCACCCGGCATCCACCAGCAACGTGCCGTACACGATCGGTCACGTACTTCCCGTTCCGTCCGAAACCGGACCCAGCGACGGCGATACCGAGAACGCCTACATGACGGCGAACTACCGGATCGACCTGACCGAAGAGCAGTATCGCGATCTCGTCGCGCACATCCGCGAGATGCAGGCGAGCAGCCCGGTCTGGCATGCAGTGCTGTACAATTGCAGCGCCTATGTCAGCGACATCGCCGAGCATCTCGGCCTCAAGACGCCGAACCCCATGCTGTTCCCGGAGAACTACATCAACACTCTGAAGGAAATGAACAGCTGACGGCGCGCTTGCCGCGCGACATCACCATCTGACGTGACATGAAAAGTGCCGGGGGTTTCGCCTCCGGCATTTTTGCATCCGGCGGTTCTTACGGAATAGCGGCTGAGGGCGCCGCTTCAGCTGCGGCGCCGATGGTCCCTGCCGTGAATGCCGGCCACCAGATCGGCGAAGCGCTCGCCCTGAACCGCAATGTGCGCGCGCAGTTCGCGCTCGGCCGCCTCCCCGTCCCCCGCCAGGATCGCCTCGACGACCCGGTCGTGTTCGGCGAGGGACTGCCGCATGCGCTGCGGCACGCGCAGCTGCAGGCGGCGATGCGCCTTGAGGCGATGGTGAAGCCGCCGCGCTTCGGTCGCGAGAAAGGCGTTACCGCACGCGTCGTAGATGGCGTGATGGAAGCGCTCGTTCTCGTAGTAATAGGCGTCGGGGTCGTTCAGGGCAGCCGCCTGTTCGCAAGCCGCCAGCGCCCGGCGGAGCGACTCGAGCGATTGCGGCTCGGCGCGACGGGCCGCCAGCCTGCCGGCCATTCCTTCCAGCTCGGCCATGACGTCGAACATCTCGACCAGCTCGCCGAGGCCGATATGGCGCACGAAGGCACCCCTGTTCGGGATCTGCTCGATGAGGCCGGCGGAAGCCAGCTGGTTGATCGCTTCGCGAACGGGGGTCCGCGACACGCCGAAGCGCGTGGCGAGGACCGATTCGTCGAGACGTTCCCCGGCGTCGCGCGTCCCCGTCACGATCTCCTGCTCCAGCGCATCCCGAATGTCGCTGGCGCGCGGTCGCCCCGTCCGCCGTTCGGAACCCCCGCCCGTGTTTGAAGCCGAAGCCGCCATTTGCGTTTCGTGGGGAAGAACGGGAGCAGGCGTCGGAAGATCCGAAGGGTCCATGAGGATCGTATACAATCCAGTTGACATGGCATGCAAGACTGTATTGGCTCGTCCCGATGCGCTGGGAGGCGCTACCAAGGGAGGACAGAACATGAAAACGATGCTGCTTTCTGCCGTCTGCACGCTGGCGCTTGCCGGATCGGCGATGGCCCAGGACGTGACCCTCAGGGCGTCGCACCAGTTCCCGGGAGGCAAGGGAGACGTGCGCGACGAAATGGTCCAGATGATCGCGCGCGACATCGAGGCTGCCGGCGTCGGCCTCAAGATGCAGGTATTCCCCGGCGAGTCGCTGTTCAAGGCCGGCGACCAGTGGGCCGCCGTCACCAAGGGCCAGGTCGACATCACCGCTTTCCCGCTCGATTATGCCTCGGGTCGGCATCCGGAGTTCTCGGCGACCCTGATGCCGGGCCTCGTCGGCAATCACGAGCGGGCCGCCCGGCTCAACGATTCCGCCTTCATGGAGTCGATCAAGGAATCGATCGACGAGGCAGGTGCCATGGTGCTCGCCGACGCCTGGCTCGCCGGCGGCTTCGTCTCGTCGAAGAACTGCATCACCACGCCCGACTCCGCGAAAGGGCAGACGCTGCGCGCCGCCGGTCCGGCTTTCGAGCAGATGCTCGTCGGTGCCGGCGCCTCGATCTCTTCCATGCCGTCGTCGGAAATCTACACCGGAATGCAGCAGAACGTCCTGCAGGGCGCCAGCACGTCGTCGGGATCGCTCGTCTCTTTCCGCATCTACGAGGTGTCGACCTGCCTCACGGCGCCCGGCGATAATGCGCTCTGGTTCATGTACGAGCCGGTGATCATGTCGAAGCGCTCCTTCGAACGGCTGAACGAGGAACAGCAGCAGGCCCTCCTGGCGGCCGGCGAGAAGGCCGAGGCCTATTTCGCGGAGGAGGCGCCGAAGCTCGATGAGAAGCTCATCGAGGCCTACAAGGAGGCCGGCGTCGAGGTCGTCGAAATGTCCAAGAAAGACTACGACGCCTGGCTCGCGGTCGCGAAGGAGACTTCCTACAAGGAGTTCGCCGAGAAAGTGTCGAACGGCCAGGAGCTGATCGACCAGGCGCTCGCCGTCGAGTAACGCCGCCACCAGCGACAACTCAATCTACGGGAGCCGGGTGCCGGCTCCCGTTTTTCGCCCCTCGCGTGGATCCTGAAATGCGTTCCTTCATTGCAGCCGTTTCGGCGGTCTCGCGTCTTCTGGCTTTGATCGCCGGCGTGCTGCTGGTCAGCGCGATCCTCTCCGTCACGCACATGGTTTTCGTGCGCTACGTGCTGGTCGAGTCGACCATCTGGCAGACCGAGTACACGATCTACTCCATCGTCGCCGCGACATTCCTCGGGGCCCCCTGGGTGCTCATCGAGCGCGGCCACGTCAATGTCGACCTCCTGCAGATGGCTTCGGGTCCGAGCCTGCGTCTCGTGCTGCAGATGCTTTCGGCCATCGCCTCGATGGCCTTCGTGGGGCTGCTGGCCTACGCGGCGTGGTACCATTTCGAGGAAGCCTGGGTGAACGGCTGGACGACGGAGTCCGTCTGGGCCATCCCGCTCTGGATTCCCGTCCTGCCGATGCTCATCGGGATGGTCTGGCTGCTGGTCCAGTACGTCGCGGAGATGATGCGGCTCTGGCTCGACGGGGCCGATCCGGCGCTCGGGGCGCAGGAAGCACTGTTCTCCGACATCGCGAAGGAAGCCTGACATGGATCCGACCGTCTCCGGCCTGGCCATGCTGGCAGGGCTGCTGGTGCTTCTCGCCATCGGCGTCCCCGTCGCCTTCTCCCTCGGCCTCGTCTCCATGGGCGCACTCTTCGCCGTCTACGGGCCGTTCTTCTTGGAAACCATCGGCGAGCAGTTCCTCGGAGGCCTCGCCTCGTTCGGCCTCGTCGCCGTGCCGATGTTCATCTTGATGGGCGCGGCAGTCGCGTCCTCGCCCGCCGGCAAGGATCTCTACGAGGCGCTGGATCGCTGGCTCAACCGCGTGCCCGGCGGCCTGGTCCTGTCCAATCTCGGCGCCTGCTCGATCTTCTCGGCGCTGTCGGGCTCCTCGCCGGCGACCTGCGCGGCGATCGGCAAGATGGGCATCCCGGAGATGCGCCAGCGCGGCTATCCGGCGGAAATCGCCGCGGGATCGATCGCGGCGGGCGGCACGCTCGGCATCCTGATCCCGCCCTCGGTCACGATGATCGTCTACGGCATCGCGACCGAAACCTCGATCGGGCGGCTGTTCCTCGCCGGCGTCGGGCCCGGCATCATGCTCACCCTCCTGTTCATGATCTGGACGATCTATTCCTGCAAGCGGCAGGGGCTCGGGCTGACGGAACTCAGCCAGCGCTTTTCCATGCGCGAGCGCTTCGCGGCACTACCGCGCGTCCTGCCGTTCCTCGCGATCATCGTCGCGGTGCTCTACGTCCTCTATGGCGGGATCGCCACGCCCTCCGAAGCCGCGGGCGTTGGAGCGTTGTTCTGCCTGATCCTCGTCGCGGTGATCTACGGCATCTTCTCGAGGAGCTGGAAATTCTCGCAAATGACGGGGATCTTCAGGGACACGCTGAAGGAGAGCGTGATGATCATGTTGATCATCGGCGCCGCGGAACTCTTCGCCTTCGCGCTCTCATCCCTGTTCATCACCCAGTCGATCGCCGCCTTCATCGCCGATCTCGACGTCAATCGCTGGGTGCTGATGGGGATCATCAACCTTTTCCTGCTGGTCGCCGGGTTCTTCCTCCCGCCGGTGGCCGTGATCCTGATGACGGCGCCGATCCTCCTGCCGATCATCACGGGCGCCGGGTTCGATCCCTACTGGTTCGCGGTCATCCTGACGATCAACATGGAGATCGGCCTGATCACGCCGCCCGTCGGGCTCAACCTGTACGTCATCAACGGCATCGCGCCGGACATCTCGCTCGGGCAGATCCTGCGCGGCTCCCTCCCCTATGTCGGGTGCATGGTGTTCGGCATCGTCCTGTTGTGCGTCTTTCCGGAGATCGCGCTGTTCCTGCCGGATCTGGTCATGGGACCGGCGCGATGAGCCGCGTCTCGCTGCTGTCCGACCTCCTGAGCTCGATCGGCGCGCGCTCCTGGTTTCTCGGCGACGAGGCGACGCGCCGGATCGAACTGCCGGAACTGGCCGCTCTCTGCCATCGGCTTGTATCCTCGCGCGGCGAAGCGTCGGGGGTGCGCCTGGCGGCCGACATTCTCAAGGGCATCCGGTCGCTGGACGACGCCGACGCAGAGCGGTTCTTCGCGATCCTCGCCGACGAGTTCAACCCGGAAGAAGCCGCGCTGCTGGAAGCAGCCGACGCCTATACGAAGGAACCGGGGCCGGCGACACTGTCGAAGCTCCAGCGCATCGCCGAGCCGCCGCGTCAGGAACTGTTCCGCCGGCTCAACCTCGCCCCCGGCGGGACGGCGGAGATCGTCCGGCTGCGGGAGAGGCTGCTGCCGTTCCTGCGGAAGGACCGGGAACGGCTGTGCCCGGTCGACGACGATCTGCGGCATCTGTTCCAGTCGTGGTTCAACCGCGGCTTCCTGCTGATGCGCCCCATCGACTGGGACACGCCGGCCAGCATCCTGGAAAAGATCATCCGTTACGAGGCGGTGCACGCCATCGCCACCTGGGAGGAGCTCCGCCAGCGCCTGGCACCGGCCGACCGGCGCTGCTTCGCCTTCTTCCATCCGTCGATCCCCGACGATCCGCTGATCTTCGTAGAGGTCGCCCTGACGGGCGAGATTCCGGCGTCGATCGCCTCGGTGCTCGATCCGGCCCGCGCGGTCCTGGCGCCCGAGGATGCCCAGACGGCGGTGTTCTATTCGATCTCGAACTGCCATGCCGGGCTTGCCGGCGTCAGTTTCGGCTCGTTCCTGATCAAGCAGGTGGCCGAGGACCTCAAGGAGACCGTGCCGAACCTGCGGAATTTCGTGACGCTGTCGCCGGTTCCCGGATTCTCCGCATGGCTGGCAGGCCGCTCCGCTGCAGGCATCGAGCAGCTGGAGCCCAACGAGAAGCAGGCGATCGCCATCGTGGCGGAGCCCGGCTGGACGGCGGATCCCGCCAAGGTCGAAGCGGCGCGCCCGGGCCTGCTGTCACTGGGCGCGCGCTATTTCCTGCGAGCCAAGCGGCCGGACGGCCGGCCGGTCGATCCGGTGGCGCGTTTCCACCTCGGCAACGGCGCCATGCTGAACCGGATCATGCATGTCGCCGACACCTCTGCAAGCGGGCTCGCGCAGGCGCACGGGCTGATGGTCAACTATCTTTACGATCTTCCGCGCGTGGAGCAGCGCCACGAAGCCTATGCAGGCGATGCGGAGATCGCGGCGAGCCGGGCGGTCCTGTCGCTCCTCCCGGGACGAGGCAGTGCAATGAAGGACGTAGCATGACGAACCGGCTGTTCGATGGGCTGATGGAATCGGGACGGCGCGATGCCCAACAGCGCTTCGCCCTGCTGCCGGACGGACGGACCTACACCTACGCAGACGTGGACGCCGCTTCCGCGCGTTTCGCGAACGTCCTCGTCGGGTTCGGCGTCAAGCCGGGCGACCGGGTCGCGGCGCAGGTGGAGAAATCCATCGAGGCATTGATGCTCTATCTCGGCACGGTGCGGGCCGGTGGCGTCTTCCTGCCGCTGAACACCGGCTATACGGCGGCCGAGATCGAATACTTCCTCGGCGACGCGCGCCCCGCAGTGTTCGTCTGCGACCCCGCTGCACGCGAGGGCCTGGAACCCATCGCCGCGGCGGCCGGGGCCCGTCTCGAAACGCTGGGGGTCTGGACCTCCTCCGAGCGGAGCGCGGGATCCTTGTTCGATGCCGCGCTCGCCGCACCGGAGACGGTCGAGTCCGTCCCACGCACCGGCGACGACCTTGCCGCGATCCTCTACACGTCCGGGACGACCGGGCGCTCCAAGGGGGCCATGCTGACGCACGACAATCTGCTGTCGAACGCGGAAGTGCTGCGCGATACCTGGCGCTTCACGGCCGACGACGTGCTGCTTCACGCGCTGCCGATCTTCCACACGCACGGGCTGTTCGTCGCGTCGAACACGGTGCTGATCGTCGGCGCGTCGATGATCTTCCTGCCGAAATTCGATGTCGAGCAGGTCTTCCGCTACCTGCCGCAGGCGACGACCATGATGGGAGTCCCCACCTTCTATACGCGAATGCTCTCCGACGAGCGGCTGACCCGAGAGGCAACCGCCCATATGCGGCTGTTCGTGTCGGGCTCGGCGCCGCTGCTGGCGGAGACCCATCGGGCCTTCGAGGCGCGTACCGGCCAGCGCATTCTCGAGCGCTACGGCATGACCGAGACGAGCATGAGCACGTCCAATCCCTATGACGGAGAGCGGCGGGCCGGCACCGTGGGCTTCCCGTTGCAAGGCGTCAGCATCCGCGTGGTCGACGGCGAGACCGGGAACGCATTGCCACAGGGCGAGATCGGCGTCATCGAGGTCAGGGGCCCCAATGTCTTCTCGGGCTACTGGCAGATGCCGGAGAAGACCGCCGCGGAGTTTCGCCCCGATGGCTACTTCATCACCGGCGATCTCGGGTTCATCGATCCGGACGGCTACGTGACCATCGTCGGACGCGGCAAGGACCTGGTGATATCGGGCGGGTTCAACATCTACCCCAAGGAAGTCGAGATCGCGCTCGACGACTTGCCGGGCGTCGTCGAGAGCGCGGTCATCGGCGTGCCGCATCCTGACTTCGGCGAGGGAGTGGTGGGGGTCGTGGTGAGCGAGCGAGAGCTGCGGGAGGAAGATCTGACCGCGGCGCTGAAGGAGAAGCTCGCCCGGTTCAAGCAGCCCAAGCGCATCGTCTTCGTCGACGAATTGCCCCGCAACACGATGGGCAAGGTGCAGAAGAACGTCCTGCGCGAGCGGTTCTCCGGCCTCTTGTCGCAGAGCTGACGGAAACAGGGTGCCGAGCGGCGGCATCTGCATAAGATTGCGGCGAGGCAGCTTCGTGCTGCCGTCCCATCGGGCAGGTCCTTGATGGGAAAACCGCCGCAAGTGACGTGGCCGAAAGAATATTTACCTCTTCGACGTAGCTTTGCGACAAGGAACAGTGCGACGAGGGCAATGCTGCTCAACATCATCAGGCGTAACTGGGCGACCGTCTGCAGCGGGCTTGCGATCACCAGCTTCGTGATCATGAGCATCCTGTGGCTGGGCAGCACATCCGTCGGCGAACTGGTCGAGGCGGAGATGCGCGCGCGCGGCGCCAATTTCTCGCGCCTCCTCCTCACGCCGCAAGGCCACGTCGACGCGTTCCTCACCGGTATCGCCCGCGATCCCGAGGCGGAGACGACGATCCGCAAGGTCGCCGCCCTCGCCGACATCGACAGCTTCGCGATCTTCGACAGGCGCGGAGAAGAAGTCTTCCGCTCGCGATCGGACCGCTACGAGTGGCTGCTGCGCGACCGGCCGGGCGGTATCCGCTCCGGCGACCGCCTGTCGCAATCAATGCTCGCGCGCCCCGGAAATTGGCAGGTCGTGCATGACGACGACCAGACCAGCACGTCAGTGATCGAGCCGCTGATCCGCCGCGGCGAAACGATCGGCTACGTCTCCGTCGTTGCCGACATGGGTGAAAGTCGCGCCGCCTATGCCCTGACACTCGGCCGCACCTCGGCCCTGGTGGCCCTCGTCCTGTGCATCGCGACGGGCGTCCCGTTTCTCCTCTACCTCCGCCGCAAGCGCAAGATTTCCGAAGCCGACGAACGGATCCAGTTCCTCGCCAATCACGACGCCCTCACCCACCTTCTCAACCGCCGCTGCATGCAGGAGGAGACCGACCGGGTGATGACGACCGCGCGCGCGACGCGCGAGAGGGTCGCCTATCTCTACATCGACCTCGACGAACTCTCGGAGATCAACAACAGCTTCGGCCAGAGTTGCGGCGACGAATTGCTGCGCGTCGTCGGGGCCCGCCTTTCAGCCACCGTGGACGAGGGCGACCTCGTCGCGCGTATTGGCGCCGACGACTTCGCGGTCCTGCATCGGCGCTACGACAGCGTCGGCGCCATCGTCAATTTTGCACGCCGCATCGCCGACGCGGTTTGCGAGCCACTGCAGTTGGCGGGTCAGACGGTGCGCCCGAGCATATCGATCGGCTGCGCGCTCGCGCCGCAGGACGGACGGCTTCATTCCGAGCTCGTCAAGCATGCCGAGATCGCTCATCTTCACCACAAGGCGGACAAGGCCAGAAGCCTCGTCTTCTTCGACCCGTCGATGGACGAGGAGATGGCGCGTCGCCGGCAGATCGAGGCACTGGTTCGCGAAGCGGTGGAGAACGAGAGCTTCGAGCTGTTCTACCAGCCGATCGTCAACGGCGACGGCTCGCAGCTTCTCGGTTTCGAGGCGCTGCTGCGACTCGGCGACGCGCAGGGCAACTACATCTCCCCGACGCTGTTCGTGCCGATCGCGGAGACACGCGGCTACATCAAGGCCATCGGGAGCTGGGTGATCAAGGAGGCCGCGCGCCAGGTTGCCCAATGGCCCGAGCCGCTGTTCGTCTCCGTCAACCTCAGCGCCGTCCAGTTCCGCGATGGCGATCTTCTCGACATTGTCGGCACCGCACTGGCCGATGCCGGCATCGAGGGGCGCCGGCTCGAAATCGAGGTCGTGGAGTCACTGCTGCTGGAGCGTTCCGAGGACGTTCTCGAACAGCTGGGGCATCTGAAGGCGCTCGGCATCTCGGTGGACATGGACGACTTCGGCACCGGCTATTCGTCGCTCAGCTATCTGTGGCGATTCCCCTTCGACAAGTTGAAGATCGACCAGTCCTTCATGGTGGCGCTGACCAACGGCGAGCCCAACGTGCCGCAGATCCTTGAGACGATCGTGTCCATGGCTCACCACATGCAGATGAAGGTGACCACGGAAGGCGTGGAGACGCAGGAACAGGTCGATCTCATGAAGCGCCTCGGATGCGACCAGCTTCAGGGCTATCTGTTCGGCAAGCCGATGCCGGCCGACAGGGTGGCAGCCGAAATCCTGACCCGCTTCCGCGTCGGCGGTGGTGGCGCCATCCGCCAGCCGGCAGCGACGAAGGCAACGGGATAGGCGGCCTATCGTCGCGCGAGACAATGCCGCTCGCGGCTGTCTCATGACCCTGCCCGATCGCCCGACAGGCGCCCCTGCCACACCCTTCGCCGCACCAGAACGTGGCGTCACTTGCAGCATAGTTGCTGAAACAACCTTCCTCGGGCGATGGTTAATCAACCGTTTATTGGACGGATTTGAGAGAAAATCTCGAGTTTTCTGCAACCGCTTCTGCGTTGAGCGCATTGAACATGCAGGAAATCGAAGGGTGCCGAGATGAGAATTCTTATCGTCGAAGATGAGCCCATCATCGCCATCGATCTCGAGGAGATCGTGCTGAGTCACCTCGAAGAGGCCGAAGTGCTGACGACCGGCAGCATCGCGGCGGCGCTGTCGTCGCTCGAGAAGAGCATCGACTTCGCTCTCCTGGACGTCTCTCTCGGCGCCAAGGGTGAGACTTCGCTTCCGATCGCGCGCCGGCTGTTGCGGGAGCGCGTGCCCTTCTGTTTCGTCTCGAGCAGTCTGAGCGAGCTGCCCCCGATTTTCGCCGGCGTGCCGAAGCTGGCAAAACCCTTCAGGCCCGAGCAGGTCGCGGAAATGCTGGAGTTGGCTTCTGCCGGGCCGGCCGTTTCGGCCGGTTGTCCGTCGACACCCGGCCTTCGGGTGCGGTCCTGCTGATGCCCCAGATGGGCAGCAGGAAGGTGGACCCGGTACGCATCACCTGATCCCGGTCGCGCCCCTCCTGCCGTGATCGATTCTTAGCCGCAAGCGGTTACCGAGCCGTTAGCCTTCGCGTTCCTGCGACATTTAGGACCGATCAGAGGATGGCTGGCTGACACCCGCTTCATCCTTCCTCCCGGAGGAAGCTTCCGGCCCGATGGTCCCTGCAGCGCAGGGGATGGCGGCCAATCCGGCTGCAGCCCGGTCGCAACTTTTCGGCGGCGCCGACGACGGCTCCACGCCCTGCAGAACGGGGCTCCGCCGGGCTACGCGAGCAGAAATTTGTTGGAATCGTGGCCAGCACCGTCTAGCCTTCGCCCCGCGTCCCGAGAAAACGCACCGTCTCTCCCAAGACGGTGGCGAAGGATTCGGCTTGCGCCGGCGTTCACGCCGGAGCGCGGTGACAACTCGTGTCGCCGATACTCCTACAACTCGAGATCAGGGGAATCTGATGAAGACACTTTTGGTATCCACCACCTTGCTGACTGCAGCGATGTTTACCGTTCCGACCACGGCATCTGCACAAGACAACTGTGAGATTACCATCTCCAACATGAATTGGGCATCGGCCGAGGTGATGGCCGAGATCGACCGGTTCATCATCTCGGAAGGCTTCGACTGCTCCGCCCGCCTGGTCCCGGGCGACACGATGCCGACCTTCGCATCGATGACGGAGAAGCAGCAGCCGGACGTCGCGCCGGAGATGTGGGTGAACCAGTTCCGTGAGCAGATCGATGCCGCTGCCGAGGAGGGTACGGTCCGGTTCGCTGCGGAGGTGCTCTCCGACGGCGGTGAAGAAGGCTGGTGGGTGCCCCAGTACTTCGCGGAGGCACATCCCGAGATCAAGACGGTGGGTGACGCGCTCGCCCACCCGGACCTGTTCCCGTCGCGGGAAGACCCCAGCAAGGGCGCCGTTCATGGCTGCCCGGCGGGCTGGGGCTGCCAGATCACCACCGCCAACCTCTTCGAAGCCTACGATGCCGAGGAAAAGGGCTTCGTGCTCGTAGACACGGGCTCAGCTGCCGGGCTCGATGGCTCGATCGCCCGCGCCTACGAGAACAAAGATCCCTGGCTCGGCTATTACTGGGCGCCCACGGCTATCCTCGGCAAGTACCCGATGGTGAAGCTCGACTTCGACGCCGAGCACGATCCGGAGGAGTGGCAGCGCTGCACGACTGTTGCCGACTGTCCCGATCCG
Source organism: Aurantimonas sp. (assembly GCA_036252795.1). Classification (GTDB taxonomy): domain Bacteria; phylum Pseudomonadota; class Alphaproteobacteria; order Rhizobiales; family Rhizobiaceae; genus Aurantimonas. The sequence goes on from DASYHY010000067.1 coordinate 14,728, forward strand.
AAGATCAACGCCTGGACGAAGTCCGAGGTCTTCACGGTGGTGACGCCGCGCGTCGCGGAGCTGTCCGAGGACATCGTCGGCTATCTCGACACCCGCTCCTGGAGCAACGAGACGGTCAACCAGCTGCTGGCCTGGAAGGAAGACAACCAGGCCACGGGTGAGGATACCGCCTTCTATTTCCTCGAGAACAACGAGGACATCTGGTCCGAGTGGGTCTCGGACGAGACGGCTCAAAAGATCAAGGACGCTCTTTGATACGTTCATGAGCGGCAGACGGGCAGCGTCCCTGCGACGCGGGCGCCCCGGGGCGGGCGCCCGGCCTGAAACGCCGACTTCTCCTCTACGGTCGCGGCATCGCCGCGACCGTTCGCATTTCGAAGGATCGAGGCAGTCCGGCCGCATCGCCGTTCCCGCTGCACCTGCAGCGCCTCTCCTGCAGCCCGCCGACTCACCGATCGTCGAGAAGGAGCCCGCCACTTGGACTGGCTGACCGAATTTCCCCAAATCGCCGGCCGTGACCTGCGGCTGTTGTCCCGCACCATCGACCAGCAATACAGGGCGTTCTCCCGCGCCTACGGCGAGTCGATCGAGGCGATGTTCCGGCCCCTGCTCGACTTTCTGCTCTGGTTCGAGCGGCTCCTGATCGGCACGCCCTGGTGGATCGTGCTGGGTATCATCGTGCTGGTCGTGTGGCTTGCGAGCCGTTCGAAGAAGATCACCATCGGCACGGCGGTCGCCCTCCTCCTGATCGGCGTTTTCGGGATGTGGGAAGACACGATGCGCACGCTGTCGATCATCGTGGTCTGCACCCTGATGTCGATCGTCATCGGCATGCCGATCGGCATTCTCATGTCGCGGTCGAACCGCCTGCAGGCGGTGATCAACCCGATCCTCGACGTGATGCAGACGATGCCGTCCTTCGTCTATCTGATCCCGATCGTCATGCTGCTGGGCATCGGCCTGATCCCGGGATTGATCGTGGTCGTCATCTACGCGATGCCGCCGATCATCCGGCTGACCAATCTGGGGATTCGGCTGGTCGACAAGGAAGTGCTGGAGGCAGCCAACGCCTTCGGATCGTCAGGCTGGCAGCGCCTCGTCCAGGTGCAGCTGCCGCTGTCGCTGCCGACTATCATGGCAGGCATCAACCAGACCATCATGATGGCGCTGGCGATGGTCGTGGTCGCCTCGCTGATCGGCGTGCGGGGGCTGGGCCAGCCGGTGCTGCAGGCGATCACCAACCAGTACTTCACGCAGGGCGTCCTCAACGGCCTCGCCATCGTGGCGATCGCCATCATCTTCGACCGCGCCAGCCAGGCTTACGGCAAGCGGCTCCAGCGTCACCGGGAGGCCGCTCATGGCTGATGTCGGCATCTCGATCCGCAACCTCTACAAGATCTTCGGTCCCGACGATAAGGCGCTGGTGGCCAAGGTCAGGGAGGGCATGACGAAGACGGAGCTGCTCGCGGAGCACTCCCACGTGCTCGGCCTCAAGGACATCAACATCGAAATGCCGGCGGGCGCCATCCAGGTCGTCATGGGCCTTTCCGGCTCCGGCAAGTCGACGCTGATCCGGCACATCAACCGGCTGATCGAGCCGTCGGCGGGCGAAGTCCTGATCGCCGGCGAGGACGTCGTGGCCATGTCGCCCCGCCGGCTGCGAGACCTGCGCCGGCACGAGATCTCCATGGTGTTCCAGCGCTTCGGGCTGCTGCCGCACAAGACGGTCATCGACAACGTCGCCTACGGGCTGAAGGTGATGGGCAAGTCCGCGGCGGAGCAGCGGGCCGCCGCGACCCGCTGGATCGATCGGGTCGGGCTGAAGGGCTACGAGGACAATTATCCCGCGCAGCTCTCCGGCGGCATGCAGCAGCGGGTGGGGCTCGCGCGAGCGCTCGCCACGGATGCCGACATCCTGCTGATGGACGAGGCGTTCTCCGCCCTCGATCCGCTGATCCGGACGGACATGCAGATGGTGTTGCTGGATCTGCAGCAGGAGCTCAAGAAGACCATCGTCTTCATCACCCACGATCTGGACGAGGCGCTGCGGCTCGGCGACCGGATCGCCATCCTGCGCGACGGCGAGATCGTGCAGCAGGGGACGGGGCAGGAGATCGTCCTGAAGCCGGCGGACGACTACATCTCGTCCTTCGTGCGCGAGGTGAATCGCGGCCGGGTGATCCAGGTCCAGACGATCATGGAGCCGCTGGCCGCGGATACCGCCCCGCCCGCGGACGGCAGGCTGTCGATCGAGAAAGGTACGATCCTCGAAGAGGCGGCCCGGCGAATGAGCGAGGACGGGAGCGAGAGTGCCCGGATCGAGGACAGCTCCGGCCGCCCTCTCGGCACGTTGACGATGCGCGGTCTGATGGCGGCGATGGTCACGCCCGTCGTGAAGGACGGCCTGCAGTCCGACATGCTGTAAGCCGATCAGGCGGCTTGATGACGCTCCGGTATGGAGGGGGCCGCGAACAGGCGCTCGTAGCACTCCGCCAGGAGGTCCAGATCGACCGGCGCCTGGCGGATCAGGGCGAGTTCGATCGTCTGGCGGTCGTAGCCCTCCTCGAACAGGGCGACAAGAGCCGCACAGACCGTCCCCTCCTCGTCGAGCCGCTTCGGTCCGCGCTGGAACATCACCTCTCCCCGTAGCAAGGCCATGCCGTCATGGCGCCGCAACCGAATCAGCGAAATTGCAGAGCCGGCTATGTTCTATGTGGCCGAGCTTGGGCAGGCCTTGCAACCCGCGGCGCAACACGGGAAGACGACATGGCGATGTCGTCGCGAGACGGGTAGCGGCCGCCGGCACGTGGCACACCGGCTGGAATCCGGCGCGACAGCCGGGCGCAGCCGCCAAGACATCCCGGAGCGACAGCCATGACCGACCTCCTGAGCCGGCTCCTCGCCGAGAAGGGCATCCTCCTCGCCGACGGCGCCACCGGCACCAATCTGTTCGAGGTGGGTCTGGAGTCCGGCGAAGCGCCGGAGATGTGGCTGGAGAGCCATCCCGACCGGATCGAGGCGCTGCACCAGGCCTTCGTCGACAACGGCGCCGACATCATCCTGACCTGCTCGTTCGGGGCGAACCGCCACCGGCTGAAGCTGCATCAGGCCGAGGATCGCGTCCACGACATCAACAGGATCGCGGCCGAACTGGCTCGGCGAGTCGCGGATCGGGCCGGCCGGCCGGTCGTGGTGGCCGGCTCGGTCGGTCCGACCGGTGAACTGCTGGTGCCGCTCGGCGCCCTCACCTACGAGGAGGCCGTCACGGCCTTCCGCGAGCAGGTCGAGGGGCTGAAAGCGGGGGGCGCCGACGTCATCTGGATCGAGACGATGTCGGCCGCCGACGAGGTCCGGGCGGCGGCGGAGGCAGCGATCGCCTGCGGCATGCCCTATACGGTCACCGGCTCCTTCGACAGCGCCGGGCGCACGATGATGGGCATCCACCCAAAGGACTTCCACGACGCCGTCGACGGCCTTTCGGAGGCGCCGTTGGCGCTGGGCGCCAATTGCGGAGTCGGCGCGTCCGACATGCTGGCGACGGGCCTTGAGTTCGAGACGGCGGGCGCGTCGCTGCTGCTGAAGGCCAATTGCGGCATCCCCCGGTTCGTCGAGGGCCGCACCGTCTATTCGGGGACGCCGGAGCAGATGGCGGAATATGCGCGCCTCTCGATCGACCTCGGCGCCCGGATCATCGGCGGCTGCTGCGGGACGTCGCCGTATCATCTCGGCGCCATGCGAAAAGCCATCGACACGCATCAGCGCCGGGAACGGCCGACGATCGAGACGATCGTCGCCGCTGTCGGCCCGCTGGTGAACAAGCCGGCCTCGGCGTCGGCCGAGCAACGGCCCTCCCCGGGAAGCCGCCGCAAGCGTCCCCAGGCCTGACCGGCATCAGCCGATGCGGCCGGCGATGCCGCCTCGCCATTCCCCGGAGCGTCACGTATCGCGGTCGCTCCGCCAGACGGCGCGATGGATGGTCTCGGCGACCCGGCCTGCGGACGTAGCTTCTCCTCCGGCGGCCGGTTCCGCCTGTCCCTTTCAGGCGAAGGCGTCCGGCTCGGCCTCCTTGCGACGGGCGACGAAGGCGTCGAGAGCCTCGGCAATGGCCGGGTCGAGCGGCGGCGGCGTATAGGCGTCGAGCCAGCGCCGGCACAGCGTGTTGGCGCGCGTTTCGGCGCGCTGCGCGCCCTCGGCGCTCCATTGTTCGAACGAGTTGTTGTCGGCGATGGTCGAGCGGTAGAAGGCGGTCTGGAAATTGTCCTGCGTGTGCTGGCAGCCGAGAAAATGGCTGCCCGGCCCGACTTCCCGGATCGCCGACATGGCCTGCCCGTTCTCGCTGAGGTCGACGCCCCGCATCAGCGCCTGCATCGCGCCGAGCTGGTCGCAGTCCATGACGAATTTCTCGTAGCAGGCCGACAGGCCGCCTTCGAGCCAGCCGGCGGCGTGCAGGACGAAGTTCGTGCCGGCCAACAGCGTCGCGTTCAGCGTGTTCGCGCTCTCGTAGGCCGCCTGGGCATCAGGCACCTTTGAGGCGCAGAGCGAGCCGCCGGTGCGGAACGGCAGGCCCAGCCGGCGGGCAAGTTGCGCCGCGCCGAACGATACGAGCGAGGGCTCCGGCGTTCCGAATGTCGGGGCGCCCGACTGCATCGAGATCGACGAGGCGAAGGTACCGAAGACCACCGGCGCGCCCGGCCGGCAGAGCTGCGTGAAGGCGGCGCCCGCCAGCACCTCGGCAAGCACCTGCGTCAGCGTCCCGGCCACCGTCACCGGGCTCATCGCGCCGGCGAGGATGAAGGGGGTGACGATGCAGGCCTGGTTGGCGCGGGCATAGACCTTGAGCGCGCCGAGCATCGTACCATCGAACGTCATCGGCGAATTGGCGTTGATCAGGTTGATGACGACGCAGTTCTCGTCGACGAACCGCTCGCCGAACAGGATACGACACATCTCCACCGTGTCCGCCGCCCGCTCCGGTGCCGTGACCGAGCCCATGAACGGCTTGTCGGAGAGCGTCATGTGGGCATGCACCATGTCGAGGTGCCGCTTGTTCACCGCTACGTCCACCGGCTCGCAGACCGTTCCGCCGGAGTGATGTATCGCGGGCGCCATGTAGGCCAGGCGCACGAAGTTCCGGAAATCCTCGATCGTCGCGTAGCGCCGCACGCCCTCGAGGTCGCGCACGAAAGGCGGCCCGTATACAGGCGCGAAGACGGTGGAATTCCCGCCGATCTCGACGGCGTTTTCCGGGTTGCGGGCGTGCTGGACGAAGCTGCGCGGCGCAGTCTTCAGGAGGTCGCGGCAAAGCCCTTTCGGGAAGCGCACGCGCTCGCCGGTAACGTCGGCGCCCGCCGCCCGCCACATGGCCAGCGCCTCCGGATCGTCGCGGAACTCGATGCCGATCTCCGCGAGGACGATGTCGGCATTGGCCTCGATCAGCGAGATGCCGGCTTCGTCCAGAACCTCGTAGGCCGGCAGGCTTCGGCGGATATAGGCGAGCTTGGGACCCGAGCCCGACTGCACCCGCGCCGCGCGGCGCGCCGAGGCGCCGCCAGCCCCCCTGCCGCGCCGGCCGCCCTCGCCGCCCGAGGTCTCGGCGGGTGCCGCGGTTTCGTTGTCCATGGTCTCGTCTCCCGGCGCCCGTCGCGCCCTGCCGCCGCCTGCCAAACCTGCGTACCCGCACGATCCGCAGGCAAGAGATAGTAGATCGCCCGCTGCTTCCTGTCGTTCCGGGAGCGAAGGCCGGTGACGCGGCGAGGACAGTCCCGCCGCACAGGTCGCCGATATGTGTCCGCCCGCGTCGCTTTCGACACCGTGGATGTCGCTCGCGAGAGATGCGGCGCCTTGCGTCCGTCCTAGTCTCGACGAGGATGCGGGGGCGGTTTCGCGCAGCCCGCCCGTTCGAGGAACAGCCGTCATGGCGGACGACGACATCGTGCTGGCCGAACTGTCCGACGAGGATCTCGTCGCGCAGATGAAGGACGATCTCTACGACGGGATGAAGGAGGAGATCGAGGAGGGCACGCGGATCCTGCTGGACCGCGGCTGGACCCCCTACGACGTCCTTACCCGGTCGCTGGTCGCCGGCATGCAGATCGTCGGCGAGGATTTCCGAGACGGCATCCTGTTCGTCCCGGAGGTGCTGCTCTCGGCGAACGCCATGAAGGCGGGCATGGCCATCCTGCGGCCGCTCCTCGTCGAGACCGGCGCGCCGAAGCAGGGCAAGATGGTGATCGGCACGGTCAAGGGCGACATCCACGACATCGGCAAGAACCTCGTCGGGATGATGATGGAGGGAGCCGGATTCGAGATCATCGATCTCGGCATCAACATCGACGTCGACAAATACCTCGCCGCCATCGAGGAACATCAGCCGGAACTGCTCGGCATGTCGGCGCTGCTGACGACGACAATGCCCTACATGAAGGTGGTGATCGACACGCTGGTCCAGAAGGGCATGCGGGAGGATGTCATCGTCCTCGTCGGCGGCGCGCCGCTCAACGAGGATTTCGCCAACCAGGTGGGCGCCGACGCCTACTGCCGCGACGCCGCCGTGACGGTGGATACCGCCAGAAGCCTCATCGAGCGGCGGCACAACCAGCTGTGACGGATCGCCGGACTTCCGGGAACGGCAAGAGCATCAGGCATGAGCGCCGGCGACATCCATCAGGACAAGCAAAAGGCGCGGGGCCCAAGGCCGCCGCGCCTCTGGCACGAAGCTTGATGCAGGCTTATTGCGCCACGTCGTTGACCGCCGCGCCCGTCGCATCGACGGTATTACCGACGTCGCGGCCGACGCCGCGGACTGTATTGGCACAGGCCGAGAGAACCAGCGCTCCGGCAAGGATCGAGGACAGGACTGCGAGGCGGTTGGTCATGGTCAACTCTCCATTTGAACATAGTGACAAAAAAACGTCCGATGGGCTTACAGGTTCCGACCGTCGGCGGCGGTATCGGGAGGGTTGCTCGTGATGCTTCCCTCCGGCTCGGCAGATCACCCGGCCCCGGAACCGCTGACGGTGGTCGCCTGCGGCGCGATCGCGCGCGAGATCATGGCGGTGATCGCCGTCAACGGCCTCGGGCATGTCACCGTGAACTGCCTGCCGGCGATCCTGCACAACACGCCGCAAAAGATCGTTCCCGCCGTCGAGACGGCCATAGCGGCGGCCAGGAAGCGCGGCTGCAGCCGCGTCTTCATCGCCTATGCCGATTGCGGCACCGGTGGCGGCCTCGACGCGCTCTGCCGCCGTGAAGGGGTGACGAGGATTGCGGGGCCTCACTGCTACGCGTTCTTCCGCGGCAACGAGCGATTTGCGGAAGAGGCGGATGCGCATTTGACGACCTTCTGGCTGACGGACTTCCTCGCCCGCCAGTTTGACGCGTTCGTGGCCCGGCCGTTCAAGCTGGACCGGCATCCGGAACTGGTGGCCATGCTGTTCGGGCACTACGAGCGCGTCGTCTATCTGGCGCAGACCGACGATGCGGCGCTGGACCGGCAGGGCCGCATGATCGCCGCCCGTCTCGGCCTCGCCTATGAACGCCGCCTGGTGGGCTACGGCGACCTCACGCCCGCGCTCGTCGACGCTGCTTTCGCCGGCTAGGAACGCGAAGCCTCGCGAGTGTGACTGAAGTCACATTGCGGGCGCCTGGTGCTTCGCTTAGACCTCGGCTGCCTTCAAGGCCCGGCAGGAAAAGCCGGGCCGGTGGAGCGATCGCTGATCTCGCGACTTGATATCAGTAATGGCAACGCCGACTTAACTGCGCATCGGGCATAGTCGCGCGATGCGGGGCAGCAGCCAGAGCGTCGGGCATGGGGTCCGGCTTCCGGAACGGGACCAGAATTCGTCACCAATGTCCTCTCCCGAAGCATCCGCTCCCCGAACGTCACCGATGAGGAACGCCGCGTTCTCGCGTCTTCGTGAATCGCTTCGTCGGCGCCGGGGCAAACGCCAGCGTCGGATCTCGGCGATCCTGCGCGCCTACAGCCATCGCGATCGCGACGTGCCGACGATCGGCGAACTGTCCGAGGCCTTCGACGCCCGCGCCTTCGGCGCGTTCTTCATCGTGTTCGGCGGGGTGAACCTCATTCCGCTGCCGCCGGGCACGTCCCTGATGTTCGGCCTCCCGCTGCTGCTCTTCACCATCCAGCTTGCGATCGGCCGCCATCGCCTGTGGCTGCCGCGTCGCGTCCGGAACATCCGGCTCAAGCCGGAGACGCTCGGCATGCTGGTGGTCCGGCTCGGCCCCCTGCTCCGCAAGATCGAGCGACTGGCGCGCCACCGCTACTGGCCGGAGCCGGAATGGGTCGTCCTGTCAGCGATCGGCTGGTTCACCTTCGTCATGGCGCTGCTGGTGGCGATCCCCTTCCCGCTGACCAACATGTTTCCGGGCGTTTCGATCGCCCTCGCCGGCGTCGCGATCACCGCGCGAGACGGGCTCTGGCTGATCGCCTCGATCGTCGTCGGCATCGGCGCGGCGCTCTTCCTCGCCGGCGTCTACGGCGCGGCGCTCTTCGCCTTCCTCCAACTCTTCTGACGCCCCAGTTCCATGTCGCAAAGGCGCCGCGGCCCGTCGCGTCCGGCACGGCGTCGGCAAAGCCGCGCGTCCACAGTATCCGCCACGGAGGATCCCGATGGCGGAACTGCAGATCGTCTACTGGCGTGACATCCCGGCGCAGGTGATCGTGCGGCAAGGCCGCAAGACGGCGCGGCGCGAACTGCCGAAGCGGTTCATCGAGGCGGTGGACATGTGCGCGATGCGCGTCGGCGCAAAGGATTCCGACGCCTATCTGGCGGAATGGCGCCGGGAGAGCATCCAGCGGGAAGCCGCCGACATCGAAGATGAGGCCGAGCGCGCCGCGGCGGAACTCGACGGCGACTTCGACCTCGAACGGCTGCGCCAACTGATCGCCAATGCGGGACGGGAATCATGAGCCTGTCTCTGCCGGACGTCCGTGATTTCATCCCCGCCTCGATCGAGATCGCGCCGCAGCAGGCCAAGCGCTCAGCGGACCTGCCGGGGCTGCTGCCGCCCGGCACGCGCACGTATCTGACGGATGTCGGGGTGGACAGCGTCAACGACTTCGTCGCCGCGACACGGCGGATCGCCGACCTCGGCTATGTGCCCGTGCCGCACATCCCGGCGCGCCGGATCAGGTCGGGCGAGGAGCTTGCGACGCGGATCCGTGCCTATGCCGAGGAAGCAGGCGTCACCGACGTCCTGGTGATCGGCGGCGGCCTCGATCGTCCGGCCGGCCCCTACACCTCGTCGATGGAGATCCTCGAAAGCGGCCTGCTCGACCGATACGGCATCCGCAAAATTGGCGTCGCCGGCCATCCGGAGGGCTCGCCCGAGTTCTCCCTCTCCACCGCGGAAGCGGCGCTGCGCCTGAAGCGCGACTTCAGCGAACGGAGCGGCGCCAGAATGCGGATCGTCACGCAATTCGGCTTCGACGCCGGCGTCTATGTCGACTGGGCGATGGCGGTGCGGGAAAGCGGCATCGGCCTGCCGATCCATGTCGGCGTCGCCGGGCCGGCATCGATCACGACGCTGATCCGCTACGCCGCCCTCTGCGGCGTCGGCAGTTCCGTGACGTTCCTGAAGAAGCGGACCGGGGCGCTGTCGACGCTCGTCTCCAACCATTCGCCGGAATCGGTCGTCGGTCCGATCGAAGCGCACTGGCGGCAGACGCCGGAGACACCCGTCCGGCAGATCCACGTCTTCCCGTTCGGCGGGCTGGTCCGCTCGGCGGCGTGGCTCCGGGACCGCGGCTCATGGCCTGAAGCCGGCGGTGTCGGCCAGCGGGCCCTGGGGTGAAGACGCAACCCAACTCCGAATCCGGAACGCGCCCATGACCCGCACTGTCGTCGCCTCCGCCCGCCGGGAAATCGTCATCGGCTTCGCCGAGCCGTTCTGCGTCATCGGCGAGCGGATTAACCCGACCGGGCGCAAGAAGCTCGCAGCGGAAATGGTGGCGGGCAATTTCGAGACGGTGACCAGCGACGTCCTCGAGCAGGTGGCGGCAGGGGCGACGATGCTCGACGTCAATGCGGGCGTCACGGCCGTGGATCCCAACGTCTCCGAACCACCCCTGCTGGTCGAGACGATCCGGCTCGTCCAGAGCCTGACCGACCTGCCGATCTCGATCGACTCCTCCGTGTCGTCGGCGATCCGGGCGGCGCTGGAGGTTGCCGAAGGACGGCCGCTGGTCAATTCCGTCACCGGGGAGCTGGAGAAGCTCGAGGCGATCCTGCCGCTGATCAAGAAATACGACGTGCCGGTGGTGGCGATCTCCAACGACGAGAACGGCATTTCCGAGGATCCCGACATACGCTTCGAGGTTGCCCGCGCCATCGTCCGCCACGCGGGCGACTACGGCATCAAGCCGTGCGACATCGTCGTCGACCCCCTGGTGATGCCGATCGGCGCGATGGGCACGGCCGGGCGCCAGGTCTTCGCGCTCGTGCGGCGGCTGCGCGAGGAACTCGGCGTCAACACGATCTGCGGCGCCTCGAACATCTCCTTCGGCCTGCCCCACCGCCACGGCATCAACGCCGCGTTCCTGCCGATGGCTATCGCATCCGGAATGACCTCGGCGATCATGAACCCCTGCCGGCCGCAGGAAATGGAAGCGGTACGTGCTGCCAATGTGCTGATGGGCAACGATCCGTCGTGCATGGACTGGATCCGCAGCTACCGCAACGCGGCGCCCTTCGCGGGACCGCTCGCCGCAGCGCCGACAGCCGCAACCGGGCGGCGGCGCGGTGGTCGAGAGGCACGCCGGACGACGGCGTGATGCGCGCTGGCGGCCATGACGCCGGCCGGCGCGTGCCGGTCGCTGCGCACCTGAGCACCTGCGCGCCCTCCCGCATGAAAAATAAATTTGCTGCGGCGGAGACTGATCTGGCTGACTTATCGTTTAGAAGGACAATTCCCACCAGGAAACCGTCCGATGAAACGTCGTCGCCCCTCCCCCTCCGTCTTCACGCATGCCCCCAAGACCGCGGCGGAGATGACCACGCTGATGATGATGTCGCCCTTCGTCATCGGCGCGCGCCTGACCCGCTTCTGGGCATCGGCCGCCTCTCCCCGGGCCAGCGATCGGGAGGAGGCCGTGCAGATGGTCAGCGAGAAGATGCAGGCGCTCGGCGAGTCAGTGGTCGCGATGAATCTCGCGGCGGTCGAGACGATGACGCAAGCCGCCCTTCAGACCGCGACTGGCTCCTTTCCCAGCGTCAATCATGGCGACGCCATCTTCTCCGCCGGGCTCAAGCCCTTTTCGCAGCGGGTACGAGCGAACCGCAAGCGACTGTCGCGCTAGAGGCGGCGGCGGATCTCGCCCTTCGCCGCCGATGAGCGCCGAGACCGATCCGCTCGTCCTCTTCATGCCGTCTGGGCGCCGGGGCCGATTCCCGCGCGGCACACTGCTGATCGAGGCCGCCCGCTCGCTCGGCGTCCACGTGGAGAGCGTCTGCGGCGGGCGCGGAATCTGCGGCCGCTGCCAGATCGAAATCGCCGAAGGGGCGTTCGCCAAGCACAAGATCGTGTCGGCCGCCGAGCATCTGTCGCCGGTCTCGGCGACCGAGACGCGCTACGCGGAGAAGCGCGTCCTGAAGCCCGGCCGGCGCCTGTCCTGCGCCGCCGCGATCGAGGGCGATCTCGTCGTCGACCTGCCATCCGACATGGCGGTCAACACGGCAGTCGTCCGCAAGGCCGTCGACACGCGCGCCTTCCCCCGCGACCCGGCGATCCGCCTGCTCTTGGTTGAGGTGCCGGAGCCGGACATGCACGCTCCGCTCGGCGATCTCGACCGGATCCTCGCGGCGCTGGAGCGGGATTGGGGCCTGCCCCGCCCGACCGTCGAGCCTTCCCTGCTGCCGCTGCTTCAGCGGATCCTGCGGGAGGGCGGATGGCAGGTCACCTGCGCCATCGCCCACGACCGCGAAGAAGATCGGCCGCATTTGATGGCGCTCTATCCGGGCCTCAAGAACGAGGCTTACGGGATCGCCGTCGACATCGGTTCGACGACGATCGCGCTGTCCCTCTCCTCGCTCCTGTCCGGCGCGACCATCGCCGCCACCGGTGCGCCGAACCCGCAGATCCGCTTCGGTGAGGATCTGATGAGCCGGGTCTCGTACGTGATGATGAACCCGGCGGGCCAGGCGGACATGACCCGCGCGGTGCGCGACGCGGTACAGGCCATGATCGAGACCGTCGCCGTAGAGGCCAATATCCGGACGAGCGACATCATGGACTGCGTCTTCGTCGGCAACCCGGTGATGCATCACCTGTTTCTCGGCATCGACCCGACCGAGCTCGGCCAGGCCCCCTTTGCCCTGGCGCTGTCCGGTGCGCTGACGCTCCCGGCGGCCAGTCTCGGCCTGACACTGCATCCGGCCGCCCGGGCCTATCTCCTGCCCTGCATCGCCGGTCATGTCGGGGCCGACGCGGCGGCCGCGACCCTCTCGGAAGGGCCGCACCGCCAAGACGAGACGATGCTTCTGGTCGATGTCGGCACCAATGCCGAGATCGTTCTTGGCAACCGCAGCCGCCTTCTGGCCGCCTCCTCGCCCACCGGCCCGGCCTTCGAGGGAGCGGAGATTTCCTGCGGACAGCGCGCCGCGCCCGGTGCGATCGAACGGGTGCGGATCGACCCGGTCACCCTGGAGCCCCGCTTCAAGGTCATCGGCATCGACCTCTGGTCCGACCAGCCGGGCTTCGCCGAAGCTTCCGCCGCCCTCGGCGTGACCGGCCTTTGCGGCTCGGGGATCATCGAGGTGGTCGCCGAGATGTTCCTGGCCGGCATCATCACAGAGGACGGCGTCATCGACGGCGGCCTCGCCGCCCGGACGCCCCGCATCATCTCGAACGGGCGGACCTTCGCCTACGTCCTGCATGAGTCGCCGCAGCGGACGCTGACCATCCTGCAGACGGACATCCGCGCCATCCAGCTCGCGAAGGCCGCGCTCTACGCGGGCATCAAGCTGCTGATCGACCGGTTCCCGGCTGCCGCGACAGGCGCTGGCTCGTGGCATGGAAGCGAAGTGCGGATCGACCGGATCGCCCTCGCCGGCGCCTTCGGATCGTTCATCGAGCCGCGCTACGCCATGGTGCTGGGGCTGGTCCCCGATTGCGACCTCGATCGGTGCGCTTCCGTCGGCAATGCCGCCGGCGCGGGCGCCCGCATGGCGCTGCTCAACCGCGCCTATCGCCGCGAGATCGAGGCGACGGTCAGCCGCATCGAGAAGATCGAAACGGCGCTGGAGCCCGCCTTCCAGGATCATTTCGTCGCGGCGATGGCCTTTCCGAACAAGCGCGACGCGTTCCCGGCACTCGCCCGGGTGCAGGCCCTGCCGAACCGGGACGCTGCCGGGATGCTGCCGCCCGGGCAGCATCCATCCGCGGCGGGCGCGCCGGGTCCGGCGCGGCGGGGCGGCCGGGGCGGCCGGGCCGGTCGATCCGGCTGATCCGACGCATGTTCGGACGATCCCCGCACGCGATCGCGCAAGCAGGCCGTTGCGTCGCGGCGCAAACAGGCTTATCGAAGGCCCATCCAGCTTGAAAGAAGGCGAATGAAGTTCCGGGCCAGCCCGTTGCTGCGCCGTATTCGCCACCCATGAGGACCGATGAAGCCGATCGACCGTGATTTTGCCGACCGCCGCAAGACAGCCAACGAGGCCAAGCAGGCGCTCCTCGATAAGGCGAAGGCACGCCTGAACAGCCCCGAGGCGGAGAAGGCGCGCGCCGAACGCGCCGCGATCGTCGCCGCGCGCGAGGAGCGACAGGCGCAGAAGCGTCTGGAAGACGAACAGAAGCAGCGCGAGGAAGAGGCCCGCGAGGCGGAGCGCCAGCTCGCCCTCAAGGCCGAGGAAGAAGCCCGCAAGGCCGACCAGAACCGCCTGATCGAACAGATGGTCGCCGACGAAGCGGCGCGCAAAGCCGAGCGCGACGCCCGGTACGCGAACCGCAAGGCGCGCCAGGGCAAGAAGTAGGCTTCCGCGCCGCATCGGAGCCGCGTTCGATTCAGATACCCATCTTGCGCGGCGCGCGCTTTACCGCCACCCTTCGAGAGCCGGATCTTTCCGGCCTTGTACCGGAGCGGTGTCGGCGATGGTGGCGATCAACGGGTCCGTAGTGCTGGAGCGTCCGCCTCGGCTCGTCGAGCCTGAGGACACGCCGAAGCGGACGATCGTCTTCCTGCTCGTCCCGAATTTCTCGATGATCGCCTTCGCGACGGCGATCGAGCCCCTGCGCATCGCCAACCGCATCGTCGGCCGCGAGATCTATCGCTGGCGCCTGACCTCGCCGGACGGCCGTCCGGTGCGTGCGTCGAACGGCGTCGAAGTGGCCGTTTCCACGTCCATCGAGGAGGAACGCCGGGCTCTTCCGGGGGAGCGGCGGCCGTCGATGATATTTGCCTGCTCCGGTATCCTGGTCGAGGATTTCGCCGATCGCAGCACCCTATCCTATCTGCGCGAGGCGCATCAGCGCGGGATTTCCGTCGGTGGCCTCTGCACGGGCGCCTGGATCCTCGCCCGCGCCGGCCTGCTCGCCGACAGGCGCTGCGCCATCCACTGGGAGAACCTTCCGGGCTTCGCCGAGGCCTTCCCCCGCGCCGACGTTTACGCCGACCTGTTCGAGATCGACCACAACATCTACACCTGCGCCGGCGGTACCGCCTCGCTCGACATGATGCTGGCGCTGATCGGCCACGATCAGGGTGACGAGGTGGTCAACCGCGTCTGCGAGCAGGCGCTCACCGACCGCGTGCGCGGCGCCCATGACCGGCAGCGCCTGCCGCTGCGGGCCCGGCTCGGCATCCAGCACGGCAAGGTGCTGCGGGTGATCGAGGTCATGGAAGCCAATCTCTCCGACCCGCTGTCGCTGGTGGAGATCGCGCGCCATGTCGGCCTCTCGCGTCGGCAGGTGGAGCGGCTGTTCGACAAGGAAATGGGACGCTCCCCCGCCCGCTACTACCTGGAAATCCGGCTGGACAGGGCGCGCCACCTGCTGGTGCAGTCGCAGTTGCCGATCGTGGAGATCGCCGTCGCCTGCGGCTTCGTCTCGGCCTCGCATTTCTCCAAGTGCTACCGCGAACTCTACGGCCGCTCCCCGCAACAGGAGCGCGCAGCCCGCGCGGCACTGACACCGGCCTGAGGCGCGCGCCTCCTTCCAGGCGCCGACCGGTTCACTGATACCCGTCCATCCAACGCCGCTGGCGGTCCTGCCACATGCGCTCGCCGATCATGCAGTCCGCGGTCTCGCCGCTCTGGGCACGGATCACCCGCCCCGGCTCGTCCTCCGCCTCGATCGTCCACTCGCCGGCGAGTTCCAGCACCAGTTTGCGCCGCACCGCCTCCGGGAATTGCGACCACTCGTTGACTGGGATCATGAATGCGCCGGGGCCACCGATCACGCAGTCGCGATAATAGTGATCGAGATCGGGAATCGAGCCCCAGGAGGCAAAGCCGCCGGAGGTCATCAGCGGCAGGCCGTTGATCGTCACGCCTCGCGCGACCGCATCGTCGCGGGCCTCGGTCACCATCCGGCCCTGGTTGTTCGGGCCGTCCCCGGAGACGTCGATCACCTGACGCAGCCCGTCGAAGCCGTTGCGATCGAACAGCGGCGCGGCGAAGTCGATCGCAGAGGAGATGGACGTCCGACGCTCGCGCTCGGGCTCCTCGGTCTGCAGACGGTAGGCGAAGCCGTCCGCCGTCTCGCGCGAGTCGATCAGCGTCCACGGTACGACGACGGACTGCGCGAAGGTGCCGGCCCATTCGACATAGGTCACCGCCACCCGCCCGTGAACGCCGTTGAGGATCGCCCGCTGCACCTCTTCGCTGCGGAAGGCGGCCGCATAGCCGGCGCGCTGTATTTCCTGTTCGCCCCGATCCATCGACCAGGAAACGTCGACCGCCAAGACGAGCTCGACGTCGACCCCAGTTCCCTCCCGAACGGTTGGAGCGCGATCGGCACCGAGGTCGCCAAGCCCGCGTTGCTGGGCGGCCGCGGGCCACGACGCTTCAGTCACCGCGGCGGCGGCAAAGACAATCGAGAAGGCTGCGATGCTGCGGATCCCATTGCGCATCGCAAAAAGGTCTCGCCGAACCGGGAGTCGCGCAATTCACAAAGCCGTCACCGGAAAGCTGCGGCGCCCCCTGCCGGCCGCTCGCCGGCACGTCGAGCACTCTGCCAGGGGCCACCGCCCATCATGCTTTCAGGCGCTCGTTCTCCGGGTCAAACGGGCTCTCGGCGATCACCGTCGCCTCGTGCAGCCTGCCGAGTATCCGAATTTCGAGGTGCGCGCCTTCCGCCGCGTGTGCGGGTTCGAGCATCGCCAGGGCGAGGCTCCTGCCGACACGCCAGCCAAAGCCGCCATTGGTGGCGCGACCGACCAGCGCACCGTCTGCGTATATCGGCTCCGATCCACGGGCGTCGGCGTCCTCGACCCCATGGACCTCGAGCGTGGCAAAGGACCAGCGGAGCCCTTCCTGCTTCGCCCGAACCACGGCATCCCGGCCGATGAATTCGCCCTTGCCCGGATGAACGAACTTCTCAAGCCCCGACTCCAGGGCGTTGTATTCGATCGATAGTTCGCGCGGCAGCTGGCGGTAGGATTTCTCCAGCGCCATCGCGTTCATCGCCCTGATGCCGAAGGGCCTGATGCCGGAAGCGGCGCCTGCTTCCATCAGCGCGTCGTAGAGCGCGTTCTGCATGCCGATCGGGTGGTGCAACTCCCAGCCGAGCTCGCCGACGAAGTTGACGCGCAGCGCATGGGCGCTGGCAGGGCCGACCGAAATCCGCTGGCCGGTCAGCCAGGGGAAGGCAGCATTCGACAGGTCCGTCCGGGTCAGAATGGCAAGCACCTCGCGAGCCCGCGGCCCGGCCAGCACGAGCACGCCGAGTTGCTCGGTCATCGGCCGCAGCGTCACCGACCCGTCGGCCGGCAGGAGCCGGCGCAGATTGTCGTGGTCGATCCGCTCGTAGCCGCCGGCCGAGACGAGGTAGAAGCGGCCCGGCGCCCGCTCGTAGACGGTGAACTCGGCGCGCACGCCGCCCGTCTCGCTCAGGAGATGGCAGAGCGCGATCCGGCCGCGGACCTTCGGGATGCGGTTGGCGAGAAGCCGGTCGAGCCATGCCCGAGCCCCCGGCCCCGAGACTTCCAGCTTGGCGAAGGGCGTGAGGTCGAGCAGGCCGACACCTTCCGTCACCGCCTTCACCTCGTTGCCCACGTGCTCGAAATAGTTGGAGCGCCGGAACGACCATTTTTCGCGGATGACGCCGTCGGCATCCGCCGGCGCGTGGTTTTCGTTGGTCAGGACCTCGGCGCCGAGATCGAGTTCTTCCGCCGAGACGAACGTCCCCTCCGGCGCGAACCAGTTGGCGCGCTCCCAGCCATAGACCGAGCCGAAGACCGCCCCCAGCGCCTTCTGACGCTCGTAGGACGGCGAGGTCTTCAGCGGCCGCGCGGCGGGACGCTCCTCGTCCGGGTAATGCGTGGTGAAGACGTTGGCGTAGGCTTCCTCGTTCTTGACGATGAGGTAGCCTTCCGTGGCATAGGGACCGAAGCGGCGCGGATCGACGCCGACCATGTCGACGGTCGGCTGCCCGTCGACGATCCACTCGGCGAGCTGCCAGCCGGCACCGCCGGCCGCGGTGATGCCGAAGGAATGGCCCTCGTTCAGCCAGAAACCGTCGAGGCCCGGCGCCGGCCCGACGATGGGCGAGCCGTCGGGCGTATAGGCGATCGCACCGTTATAGACCTTCTTGATGCCCACCTCGCCGAAGGCCGGAACGCGCGTGATCCCCGCGTCGATGTGCGGCATCAGCCGATCGAGGTCCTCCTGAAAGAGTTCGTACTCGGACTCCTTGTCGGGGGCGTCGATGTAACAGCAGGGCGCCCCCTTCTCGTAGGGGCCGAGCAGCAGGCCGCCGTTCTCCTCGCGCATGTACCAGGCCGAGTCGCTCTCGCGCAGGACGCCCATCTCCGGCAGGCCCTGGCGTCTGCGCTCGACGATCGCCGGATGCGGCTCGGTGACGATGTACTGGTGCTCGACCGGGATGACCGGCACGTCGAGCCCGACCATCGCGCCGGTCCGGCGCGCGAAGTTGCCCGTTGCCGAGACGACATGGTCGCAGACGATCGTGCCGTTGTCGGTGGTGACCGACCACTCGCCATAGGCCAGCCTCTCGATCGCGGTCACCGCCGTATGGCGGTGGATCCTGGCACCGCGGTCGCGGGCGCCCTTGGCCAAAGCCTGGGTGAGATCCGCCGGCTGGATATAGCCATCGGCGGGATGCTGGATCGCGCCGAGGATCCCGTCCATGTCGCAGAGCGGCCAGACCGCCTTCAATTCGTCGGGCGTGAGCATCCTCACCTCGACGCCGATCGTCTCGGCAATGCCGGCGTAGTAGGCATATTCGTCGAGGCGGTCGCGGGTCCGTGCGAGACGGATGTTGGTGACGTTGGAGAAGCCGACATTCATGCCGGTCTCGGCCTGCAGCTCCTGATAGAAGCGCACCGAGTAGCGATGCAGCTGACCGACGGCGTAACTCATGTTGAACAACGGCAGGAGGCCGGCGGCGTGCCAGGTGGAGCCGGAGGTGAGTTCCTTGCGCTCCACGAGGATGCTGTCGGTCCATCCCTTCTTCGCCAGATGGTAGAGCGTCGAGACCCCGACGACACCGCCCCCGATCACCACCGCCCGCGCTCGCGCTTCCATCGCCTGCCACTCCCGCCTCTTCGCAGGCGCGAGCATAGCCCGCCACCGCGCTGAAAGCGGCGCCCGTTTGCGACACGGGAAAAGCCGGTGGCGACTTGTCCGGAGCCGGCGCGATCAGCGGCAGCGATCAGACAAAGGCCCCGACGTCCTCGCCGTGAAATCTCACGCCGTAGCCGGCCGTCTTCAACTTCACGATGACCTGGCCGATCTCCGCGTCCTGGTGCGCGCCGATCTCCCCCTCGCTTCGGCGAGATAGCGTGTGCCCGGCAAGGCGGGCGCACGGTCGGGAAGGCATGCCGGCAGGCCTAGCCAGACAGGGAAGCCTGCGGCATGCGACAGGCGAGACAGTATCAGTCTCCTCAGAGCTGCCGCCGGCTTGGCGCGGCGGGAACGGCGGCGGCGCTCGAGAAATCCGGCTTCCAGGCTTCGAGCAGGATCATCAGGAAGGGCGCGACGAAGATGAAGTAGACGCGGTCGTCCGGCAGCGGGAAGGTCACGTACTTGCCGATGAAGCAGAGGACGATGGCGGTCAGAACCATCGTGGCGTTCCGATCGACGCTGCGTCCCCGCGCGGCGAGCAGCAGCCAGCCGAGCAGCAGCACCGCCATGATCATCGGCCAGTTGTTGAAGCGCAGCGCGACGTTGATGCCCCGCACGATGCCGTGCAGATAGGCGACGACGCCGAAGGCGGGCTCGAAGCCACGCATGTCGTTCTGCAGCGCGATGTTCGAGAAGTAGTAGTGCGGCCACCAGCCGGGATGCGCGGCCGCATCGGCGATTGGTCCGTACACCAGAACGGCTGCGAGGAAGGCGAGCAGCATGGGCAGCCGCCCCTGGCCGAAGGCGAGCGCCGCCAGCAGCAGGGCGAAGAGGAAGATGATCCCGTCCGGCCGCACCAGGAACATGGCGAGCAGCAACGGCACCGACAGCCAGTAGCGGCCCTTGGCGACGAGGTAGATGCCGGGAATGCCGAAGGCCGCCATCATCATGTCGGGGGTCGCCAGCATCGCCATGTCGAAATAGCCGGCGAGGAGCAGCGCCGGCGCGGCGAAGAGCAGCCCCTGCGAGAAGCCGTTCCGGACGGCCCAGGCCAGCAGGACGAGGCCGACGACCAGCGTCGACAGGCTGGCGATGACGGCTGTCGCCGTAACCGGCTCGACCAGTTGGCCAAGATAGCGCAGGGCGACAATGTAGCCGAGCTTCACCCGATACATCGACAGCTGCGAGACGAAATGGTCGGGATTGGCATACTGGTCGATGATGTAGGGACTGCTTTGCGTGATCCGGTACCACTGCCCCTCGGAGACGCCATGGCGCGTCGCCTCCCAGGCAGCCGTGTGCAGAGCCTGCGGCTCCTGGATCCGATCCTCCATCGAGGCGGCGATGTAGGGCGCCATGTCCCAGTTGTGCTCGGGCTTCACCAGCCCGAACAGCGTCGACAGCAGGACAAGGACCGTGAAGGCCCCGACCGCCAGCGTCGAATACACTCTCGCGGTCATCAGGGCGGCAAGTCGATGGCCGAGCTGGCGGATCGAAGCCGAGTCGATCGGGCGGCGGAAGTCTGTCGTCATGCTCATGCCAGGCTTCCCCGCGTCAGGTTGGGATATCGGGCAGGCTTCGGCAAGCGGCGAAGGGCCGCGCGCTCAGCCCATCTGCGACTTCACGAAGTCCTTCACGATCGACACGATCCCGCGCGACAGGAGATCGTCCAGCGCGTCGCAGAACTGGTCGACATGCTCTTCGCCGCAGATCAGCGGCGGCTCGAGGCGAATGACGTTGCGGTTGTATTCCGTGAACGCGACGAGCACGTCGTAGTCGCGCAGCAGCAGCGCCCCGATGAAGCCGGAGAGCGAGCCCTTCAGCTTGTCGTCGAGGATTGCCACCATCGGGCGGAGCGCCAGCGGCAGGGTGCGGGAGAAGTCCTGGAACTCCAGGCCTACCATCAGTCCCTGCCCGCGCACATCCTTGATGATCGTCGGGTATTTCTGGTGGATCGCCTCGAGACGCTCCAGCAGATAGGCGCCGACCGCCTCGGCATTGCCGATGAGGTCCTCGTCATAGAGGACGTTCAGCCCCTCGATGGCGGTGACGCAGGCCTCGCCGATACCGCCGAACGTCGCCTGGGCGTGGATCATCGCGGTCTTCGGCGTGCCGTACGCCTTCATGTAGACCTCGCGGCGCGCGATCATCGCGCCCACGGCGGCCTTGCCGGCGCCCAGCGATTTGGCGAGCGCGGTGACGTCCGGCACGACGCCATGATGCTCGAAGGCGTAGAAGCGACCGGTGCGCCCGTAGCCGCACTGCACCTCGTCGGCGACCCAGAGCACCTTGTGCTTGTCGCAGAGGGCGCGCACGCCCTGCCAGTAGGACGTCGGCGCGCCGATGATGCCGCCGCCGCCCTGCACGGTCTCCAGCACCACGACGCCGATGTCCGGATCGCTCTGCACCGCGTTGGTCAGCGCCTCGAGATCGCCGAACGGCACCTTGTAGGTGTTGCCGACGAGCTTGAACTCGCCCTGGTAGAGCGGCGAGTCGGTCAGCGAGAGGACGCCCTTGGTCTTGCCGTGGAAGGAGTTCTCGGCATGGACGATCTTGCAGTTCCTCCGTCCCGAGGCGCGCTCGGCGACCTTGATCGCCGCTTCCATGGCCTCGGATCCGGACGAGCCGAGAAACACCATGTCGAGGCTGCCCGGGCTGACGGCGGCGAGGTTCTTCGCCAGCGCCGAAGCGTACTGGGACAGGAAGGCGATGGCGATCTCGTGCCGCTTCTCGTCCTGGAAACGCTGCCGCGCCTCGATGATGCGCGGATGGTTGTGGCCGAAGGCCAGCGAGCCGAAGCCGCCGAAGAAGTCGAGGATCTTCCGGCCGTTCTGGTCGATGTAGAACATGCCCTCGGCGCTCTCGACCTTCACCTTGTGAAAGCCGAGCAGCTTCATGAAATGGAACTGGCCGGGGTTGATGTGGTCCTTGAACAGGTCCGCCATCGACTGCGGGTCGAGGGCCTTGGCGTCCTCGACGGTGAGGAGGTTCGGCTTTGCCTGACCGCGCCGCAGCGGGGCCTCGAGCGGCGGGGCGGTCACGAGGGGACGGTCGAGCATGGCGTTGCTCCTCACTCGGCGGGCTGGATGGAAGCCTCGGCGTCGTGCCGTGGGCCCTGGCGCTTGGCGCGATATTCCGTGTAGGCGGCGATGAGCATGTCCTCGTCGCGGTGCTGCGGGACCCAGCCGAGCTGGCGCTCGCCCTTCGACACGTCGAGGACGCACATCTCGTCGGCGATGAGGTACTGCTCCGGGTCCATCAGCGGCCTATCGAGCCGGTCGAGCAGGTCGAGCGTGCGCTTCACCGCCCAGCCCGGCGTCGGCACCAGCACCGACCGGGAACCGGCGTGCCGGACGAGGTCGCCGAGCAGCTTCCTCACCGGCGGCGGGTTCAGCGAGCCGAGATTGTAGGCCTCGTTCGGCACGCCGGCCTTCCAGGCGAGCCTGGCTGCCTCGGCGCAGTCGAAGACCGAGATGAACTGGTAGGGGTTCTTCCCGGAGCCGATCATCGGCACCGGGAGATTGCGGTCGACCAGCTTGAAGAGCTTCTCCAGGATGCCGAGCCGGCCGGGTCCGATGATCAGTCGTGGGCGGAACAGCGAGATGTTCATGCCGCGCTGCCGCCATTCGGCGGCGAGATGCTCAGTGTCGAGCTTGGACTGTCCGTATTCGCCGAGCGGCGACACAGGATGCTCTTCGGTCATCGGATAGACGACCGTGTGGCCGTAGATCATGTCGGTGGTGAAATGGACGAGGTCCTTCGCACCAGCCGCGTCCATCGCCTCGATGATGTGCTTCGTGCCGTGATAGTTCACGGGATAGAAGAAGTCGTGACGCTTGGCCCGCACCTGGATCGGCGAGAGCATCTTGGCCGACAGATTGTAGACCATGTCGCCCGGCTCCATCGGCACGCCGCGCACGGCTGCCGGATCGGTGACGTCGACATGCATGAAGCGGCAGCGGCGGTAGTGCGCGAGATCGCTCCGGACGATGTCCGCGACCACCACGTCCTCGCCATCGGCGACCAGTCTCTCGGCGAGGTGGCGACCGACGAAGCCGTCGCCGCCGAACAGGATATGCTTCATCGGGACACCTCACGGGTGGAGTCGAGGGGAAGCGCGGCGATCTCGTCCTCGCCGTGGATGGGCGAACCGCCCTGGGCGATGAAGACGGTGCCGACGCAGATCAGCGCGATGCCGGCGATGCGCATGGCATTCAGATCCTCGCGGAAGACGAAATAGGCAAAGACCGCTACCGCAACGTAAGCGAGGGAGAGGAACGGATAGGCGTAGGAAAGCTCGACCTTCGAAAGCACGTAGAGGTGCGACGCCATCGAGATCACGAAGACGCTCAAGCCCAGAAAGATCCACGGGCTGAAGACGATCTGCAGTATCTTCAGCAGCGGATTGACGCCGGCGAAGGACAGTGGTCCGAGCTGCATCATGCCGTATTTCAGCATGAGCTGCGCGGCGGCGTTGGTGAGAACCGTAAAGAGGATGAACGGCAGGAACTTCAGCATCGGTGAACCTGGTTGGTGCGGCGATCCGTCAGCACGCCCTGACTAGGGGCTTTATAAGGAATGCCGCCTCACGCTGGGTTAATATGCGCGATGGCCGTGCGGCTCTGCGTCATGAATGCTCGGACATGGTAAACTTCTACTTCCGATTTCATTAAAATCTTCGACATGCGGGCGGCAACATGCCGCCGGATGCTCCAGCTGCAGCTGCAGCGCCGTTCGGCGCCAGAAATCCGACGCGAAGGCCGGATCGCGCAGCGCCTCCAGTTCCGCCCATCGCGGAAAGCCGGCTGCGAATGTCTGCGGCGACATCCGCGCGTCCTTGTACGGATTGACGGCGCCGCCCGCTGCGATCGTAATCGCGTCGAGCTCGGCGAGGAGCTTCAGCGTGCGCTTGCCGCG
This sequence comes from Aurantimonas sp., assembly GCA_036252795.1. Lineage (GTDB taxonomy): Bacteria > Pseudomonadota > Alphaproteobacteria > Rhizobiales > Rhizobiaceae > Aurantimonas. The sequence continues at coordinate 38,403 of DASYHY010000067.1, forward strand.
ATGCGGAAAGTCGAGCGTCAGCGTGTAGCCCTCGCGGGGGAAGCTCATCAGACCTGGGCTCGCAACCGCGCCGAACCGCTTCAGGACCGTTAGGAAGGACCCCTGCCCTGCCCGCTGCGCACATAGGATCAGCGCCCGTACAGCTTCCGGCCCCACAGCCAGCGGCACGACGCTCTGGTGCTGGTGCAGGCCGCGGGGGCCGTAAAGGCGGTTCCAGTGCCCGATCCGATCGAGCGGGTAGAAGAAGCTGTCGAAGCGCACGACGCGCTGGCGGACACCCTTCGGCGCACGGCGGTAGTAAGCCTGGTTGAAGGCGGACAGCCCGATGCCCCGGAGCGGGCTGACGGGCGGCGTGAACGGGATCGTCGCCAGCGGCTGCGAGGCAAGGCCGGATCGATCGCCTTCGGCGGCGTGGTCGCCCGTGATCAGATGGCCGCGGCCGAGCGCCGCGCCGGTGACCAGGGAGTCGATCCAGGCGACGGCGTATTCGTGTCGAAGATCGGCAGCTTCCGCGAGTTCGAAATAGTCGTCGAGGCGGTCGAAGCGCGTCGTCGTCTCGTTGATCGACAGCGACGGCACCTTCAGCAGCCGGATCGTCGCGTGCCGGATCAGGCCGGTGAGACCCATGCCCGCTACGGTCGCCGCGAAGAGCTTCGGCTCGATCTGTCGGCTGCAGGTCAGGCGGCCGCGATCGGACCGCTCGAGCTCGATCTCCTCGACCCAGTTGCCGAACGTGCCGCGCCGGTGATGGTTCTTGCCATGGATGTCGTTGGCGATGGCACCGCCGAGGGTGACGAACTGGGTGCCGGGCGTGACCGGCAGGAACCATCCCGACGGCGCGACATGGCGCGTGATCTCCGACAGCAGGATCCCGGCGTCCGCCGTCAGCGTGCCCTCCACCGGATCGAAGCAATGGATCCGGGCTGCCGCCCGGCTGTCGATGAGGGTCCCGGCATCGTTGTGGCAGGTGTCGCCGTAGGAGCGGCCATTGCCGTAGGCGAGCAGGTTGCCGTCGCCTCTCCGGCCGGCGAGCGGGCCGAGATCGGCGACCGCGACAGCCTTTCGGGGCGCCTGACGGAGCCGGCCCCAGCTCTGATAGGCCGCGTCAGACATAGGCGCCAAGGAGGAACAACGTCGCGCCGAGCCCGATCATCATCTGGCTGCGCCAGTCCCGCATGATGAAGACGACCGGGTCCTCGTGCATCTCGTCGCGCCGGGCGAGGATCCAGATCCGCACGATGATGTAGAGCACCAGCGGGCAGAGCGGCCAGACCAGATACGGTACAGCGAAATGCTCGCGGATGGCGGGGCTGTCGATGTACAGGGCGAGGACCAGCACCGCCGCGAAACCGGATGCCATGCCGGCCTGCGAGAGCGTCTCCAGATCGGCGTCGACATAGCCGCGCCCTGTCTTCGAGCGATGCGCGCCGCTCCCGAAATCCTGCAGCTCCGTGAAGCGTTTCACCAGCGCCAGCGACAGGAAGAAGAAGACCGAGAAGGCCAGCAGCCAGAACGAGGATTCGGCGCCCGCGGCCTCCGAGCCGGCGATGATCCGGGTCGTGTAGAGCCCGGCCAGCGTCAGGACGTCGATCAGCAGCATGCGCTTGAGGAAGAACGAGTAGGCCGTGGTGATGATCATGTACGCCGCCAGCACGATCGCGAACTCGACCGGCAGGATGGCGGCGATGCCGATGGAGACCGCCAGCAGCCCTGCTGCCAGCTTGAGCCCGGTCGGGATGGCGATCGCGCCGCTCGCGAAGGGCCTGCTGCGCTTGGTCTTGTGCCGGCGGTCGGCCGTCAGGTCGAGCAGGTCGTTCAGGATGTAGACGGCGGAAGCTGCGGCCGAGAAGCTCACGAAGGCGAGGAAGCCGGCGAGCAGCATCTGCAGGTGGAAGAACTCGTGGGTCAGCGCGATCGGCACGAAGACGAGGACGTTCTTCAGCCATTGGTGCGGCCGCATCGCCTTGATCGCGGCGCGCGCCACCCCGGCATCCGCGTCGATCCGCGCCGAGCCGGTCCGCGCCTGCCAGCGATGCGCCGCCTTGTCGGGCGCGACGACCGTCGCCGTCGCGGCCTTATCCAGGAGGCAGATGTCCTCGTGGGAGTTGCCGACATAGTCGAAATCGTTTTCGCCATGCTCCGCCACGATGCGGTCGAGCTTGCGCGACGAGGTCAGGTTGACCTCGTCGGACGACGCCATCACCGAATCGAACAGGCCGAGATGATCGGCGACGGCGTGAGCGAGCTTCTCGTTCGCCCCGGTTGCGAGGATGATGGTCCGGCCGGCCGCCTTCTCCTGGCGCAGAAGCTCCACCACTTCCTGCCGGTATGGGAGCAGGGCCGGATCGAACTCGCAGCCCCGGGCGAGTTCCGCCTTCAGTGTCGCCTTGCCGTCGAGAAGCCAGCCCGGAACGCGCCACAGCACGGCCGGGTTCTGGCGCGCGACAAGGAACAGGGTCTCCCACAGCAGGTCGCTGCGGATGAGCGTTCCGTCGAGGTCGACGAATATCGGGCGTTCGGTCTGCGGCGCTCTGGCGTCCACCGGTCATGCCTCCTGTCGCGTCCGCGGGCGGTTCGCGTGACGTCAGGCCACCGTTGTCGGCGAAAGCAGTTTCAACGGGATGAATTCTGCGCGTGGTCGGCGCCCCTGCGGAAGGTGAAGCTGCAAAAGGAGTCAATGAACTGGAAATACGGTGCAGCAACTTGGAGATAGATCGGCCCGTGCGGCAACGTCGGGCAGGCTGGAAGAGCGCCCAGCGCGACGGCCGGATCCGCCGCTGCAAATCACGAAGCCGTTTTGGTGAAATCCGCTCTTCCGGTTCGCCTATCTCTTCCCTATAAGGCGGCCTCAGCCTCGACGGAAAAGACCTGCCGCCGGCCGCGCTTCGCGCGGTTCCGGGTTTTCGGCACGCAACGATAGCGGATGAAGCCCTGCCATGCCGAAACGCACCGACCTCAAGACGATCCTCATCATCGGTGCGGGTCCCATCATCATCGGCCAGGCCTGCGAGTTCGACTATTCCGGGACCCAGGCCTGCAAGGCGCTGAAGGAGGAGGGCTACCGGATCGTCCTGGTCAACTCCAATCCGGCGACGATCATGACGGATCCGGATCTGGCCGACGCCACCTATATCGAGCCCATCACCCCCGAGATCGTCGCCAAGATCATCGCGAAGGAGCGCCCTGACGCGATCCTGCCGACGATGGGCGGCCAGACGGCGCTGAACACCGCCCTGTCGCTGCGCCGGATGGGGGTGCTGGAGAAATACGGGGTCGAGATGATCGGCGCCGACGCCGACGCCATCGACAAGGCGGAGGATCGCGCCCTGTTCCGCGAGGCGATGGCCAAGATCGGGCTCGCCACGCCGCGCTCGATGCTGGCGAACGCCACCGAGGCGAAGTCCGCCGACCGGCGTCTCCACGACGAGCGCAAGGCCGAGATCGCCAAAGGCGGCGCCGACGAGGCGGAGCGGGAGCGGATGCTCGCCGCCCTCGAGCACGAATGGCTGATGGGCGAGGCCGACCGCAAGCAGCGCTACATGTCGCGCGCGCTCGCCGCGGCCGCCGAAGCGCTCGATCAGGTGGGCCTGCCGGCAATCATCCGGCCGTCTTTCACGCTCGGCGGGACGGGCGGCGGCATCGCCTACAACCGCTCGGAGTTCTTCGAGATCGTCGAGGGCGGTCTCGACGCCTCGCCGACGACGGAAGTGCTGATCGAGGAAAGCGTGCTCGGCTGGAAGGAGTACGAGATGGAGGTGGTCCGCGACAGGGCGGACAACTGCATCATCGTCTGCTCCATCGAGAACGTCGACCCGATGGGCGTCCACACCGGCGACTCCATCACCGTCGCGCCGGCGCTGACGCTGACCGACAAGGAATACCAGATCATGCGCAACGCCTCGATAGCGGTGCTGCGCGAGATCGGGGTGGAGACCGGCGGATCGAACGTGCAGTTCGCGGTCAATCCGGAAGACGGCCGGCTCGTGGTCATCGAGATGAACCCGCGCGTGTCGCGCTCCTCGGCGCTGGCGTCGAAGGCGACGGGCTTTCCGATCGCCCGCGTCGCCGCCAAGCTCGCCGTCGGTTACACGCTGGACGAACTCGACAACGACATCACCGGCGGCGCGACGCCCGCCTCGTTCGAGCCGTCGATCGACTATGTCGTCACCAAGATTCCGCGCTTCGCCTTCGAGAAATTCCCCGGCGCGGAGCCGACCCTGACGACGGCGATGAAGTCCGTCGGCGAGGTCATGGCCATCGGCCGGACCTTCGAGGAATCGCTGCAGAAGGCGCTGCGCGGCCTCGAGACCGGCCTCGACGGGCTCGACGAGATCGAGATCCCGGGCATCGGCGAAGGCGACGACAAGAACGCCATCCGGGCCGCACTCGGCGCGCCGACGCCGGACCGCCTGCTGATGGTCGCACAGGCGCTGCGCATGGGCACCAGCCCGGAGCAGGTCCATCAGTCCTGCAAGATCGACCCCTGGTTCATCGCCCGCATCAAGGCGATCATCGATCTCGAGGCGCGGGTGCGCGAGCACGGGCTGCCCGAGGATGCCGACAATCTGCGCTTCCTCAAGTCGGTCGGCTTCTCCGACGCACGGCTGGCAAAGCTGGCCGGCACGGACGATGCCGCGGTGTTGGCGCTGCGCAAGCGCCTCGACGTCCACCCGGTCTACAAGCGGATCGATACATGCGCGGCAGAGTTCGCCTCGCCGACCCCGTACATGTACTCGACCTACGAGCGGCCTTTCGCCGGAGCGATGCGCTCCGAGGCCGAGGTCAGCAGCGCCAGGAAGGTCGTCATCCTCGGCGGCGGCCCCAACCGGATCGGCCAGGGCATCGAATTCGACTATTGCTGCTGCCACGCCGCCTTCGCGCTCAACGACGCGGGCTACGAGGCGATCATGATCAACTGCAATCCGGAAACCGTCTCCACCGACTACGATACGTCCGACCGCCTCTACTTCGAGCCCCTGACCGCCGAGGACGTGCTGGAGATCCTGCGCGTCGAGCAGGGCGCCGGCACGCTGCACGGGGTCATCGTGCAGTTCGGCGGCCAGACGCCCCTGAAGCTCGCCGAAGCCCTGGAGCGCGCCGGCATCCCCATTCTTGGAACGTCGCCCGACGCCATCGACCTCGCCGAGGATCGCGATCGTTTCCAGCGGCTTCTGAACGAACTGGGCCTGCGCCAGCCGAACAACGGCATCGCCCGCTCCGTCGACGAGGCCCGCGCCATCGTCGAGCGGATCGGCTACCCCGTCGTCGTCCGCCCCTCCTACGTGCTCGGCGGGCGGGCGATGGAGATCGTCCGCAACGAGGCGCAGTTCGAGCGCTACATGCACACGGCCGTCGTCGTCTCGGGCAAGTCGCCGGTGCTGATCGACTCCTACCTCTCGGACGCGATCGAGGTCGACGTCGATTGCCTCAGCGACGGCGAGGCGACGTATGTGGCCGGCATCATGGAGCATATCGAGGAGGCCGGCATCCATTCCGGCGACTCCGCCTGCTCGCTGCCGGTGCACTCGCTGTCGCAGGCGATCACCGACGAGCTTTCGCGGCAGACGCGTGAGATGGCACTCGCGCTGAAGGTCGGCGGGCTGATGAACGTCCAGTTCGCCATCAAGGGCGATGACATCTACGTCCTGGAGGTCAATCCGCGGGCTTCGCGGACCGTGCCGTTCGTCGCCAAGACCATCGGCTCGCCGATCGCCAAGGTCGCGGCCCGGATCATGGCGGGCGAGACCCTGGATGCCGCGTTCGCCGCGTATCGCGGCGCCCCCGACCCGCTGGGGCTGAAGCATATCGCGGTGAAGGAGGCGGTGTTCCCCTTCGCCCGCTTCCCCAATGTCGACACGCTGCTCGGACCGGAGATGCGCTCGACCGGCGAGGTGATGGGGCTCGACTACGACTACGCGCTGGCCTTCGCCAAGGCGCAGCTCGGTGCCGGGGTCGAGCTGCCCCGCGAAGGCACGGTGTTCGTCTCCGTCCGCGACACCGACAAGGACCGGGTCCTTGCTCCGGTGCGCCAGCTGCACACGCTCGGATTCCGGATCATTGCGACCGGCGGGACGCAGCGCTTCCTGGTCGAGAGCGGCGTGCCGGCCGAGAAGATCAACAAGGTGCTCGAGGGGCGTCCCCACATCGAGGACGCGATTCGCAACCGGCAGGTGCAGCTGGTGCTCAACACGACGGAAGGCGCCAAGGCGCTCTCCGACTCGCGCTCGCTGCGCCGCGCCGCGTTGATCCACAAGGTTCCGTATTACACGACCCTTTCAGGCATGATCGCCGCGGCCGAAGCCATCGCGGCGCTTCGGAGCGGCAATCTTGAAGTTCGCCCGCTGCAGTCGTACTTTGTAACCGTCTGATCTCGAAAAGGCCGTTCGGACGGGCCGATCGGACGTCTTCCCGGTCCGAGCGTCACGCTGGTTCCGTACGGATCGCACCGTTCGGGGCCGGTTTGTTATTGTGCCCCGGCCAGGCCGGCGATGAAGGACAAGGCGCCCGGTCTGCCGGGCGTCGGAAAGGTGGAGGCGATGGACAAGGTCCCGATGACGAGTGCCGGCTTCGAGTCGCTCAAGGAAGAGCTTCGTCGGCGTCAGCAGGAAGAGCGCCCGCGGATCATCGCGGCGATCTCCGAGGCGCGCGCTCATGGCGATCTGTCGGAAAACGCCGAGTACCACGCCGCCAAGGAGTCCCAGAGCCTGAACGAAGGCCGCATCTCCGAGCTGGAGGATCTCACGGCCCGCGCCGAGGTCATCGACGTCGCGAAGCTGTCGGGGGACCGGGTCAAGTTCGGCGCGACCGTGAAGCTGGTCGACGAGGACACCGAGGAAGAGAAGACCTATCAGATCGTCGGCGACCAGGAGGCCGACGTCAAGAACGGCCGGATCTCGATCTCCTCGCCGATCGCCCGGGCGCTGATCGGCAAGGGCGAAGGCGACACCGTCGAGGTGACGGCGCCGGGCGGCGCACGCTCCTACGAGATCCTCGAGTTGCGCTGGGGCTGAAGCGCGTCGCTTTTTCGCGTGCCTCAGCCTCCCGGAGACGAGGAACATCGGCATCCGGCTCGCGATGATTTCAAGGCCGCGTGCCGGAGATGAAGCCCCGGCGCCCGTGCCGCGCAATCGCATGATCGGGCAAGGCCCGGATGGCGGTCCTCCGCCGCGACGGCGGCAGGTGGACGTCCGCCGCGGCTGGACCGCCAGAGACAAGCTGATGCGTATCGAAGACGTCGAGGTCGTCGCGCCGAACTTCAAACGCCGTCTGTCGGGCGTGACGTCGACTATCGTGCAGCTCCTGCCATTGCAGGCGCGCGACATCGGCATAGCGACGATGGGGCCCGACGTGCTGCCGGCCTCGGTGCCGCGGCTGGGCTTCGCGGCCATTCCCGCTCTCTGGCGGCGTCCAGCGCGACACCGCCGCCGCATCTGGCATGCCCGTCGCAATACCGAGATGCTCGCCGGCGTCGTTCTCCGCGACGTTCTCCGGATACCGTTGCGGCTTGTCTTCACCTCGGCCGCACAGCGATATCATACCGCCTGGACACGCTTCCTGATCGGCCGCATGGACGCCGTGATCGCGACCAGCGCCCGAAGCGCCGCCTATCTCGACGCTCCTGCCACCGTGATCCTGCACGGCATCGACCTCGAGCGCTTCGGCCCCGACGGCCCCCGGCCGGCCGAAGCCTCGGCGCCCCTGATCCAGGGAAGGCGGGTCGTCGGCTGTTCCGGACGGATCCGGCACCAGAAGGGGACCGACCTCTTCGTCGACGCCATGATCGCCCTTCTCCCGTCGCGACCGGACTGGATCGCCGTGATCACCGGCCGCACCACGGCCGAGCACGCGAAATTCGAGGCGCAGTTGCGGGCCAGGATCGAGGCGGCCGGCCTTACGGACCGCATATGGCTGCTGGGCGAGGTCGATGATGTCGCGCCGTGGTTTCGCCGCTTCGACCTTTATGTGGCGCCACCGCGCAACGAGGGATTCGGCCTGACGCCGCTGGAGGCGATGGCCAGCGGCACGCCGGTCGTGGCGAGCGATGCCGGAGCCTTCGGCGAACAGATCGTGGAGGGCGTGACCGGGCGGGTCGTGCCGGCCGGCGATGCTCCGGCGCTCGCCGCAGCCATCGCACCGTATCTCGACGACGACAATCTGCGCCGCCGTTCCGGAGAGGCAGCGCTCGCGCATGTTAGGAAAGCCTTCCCGCTCGCGCGCGAGGCGGGAGAGATCGGCTCCGTCTACCGTTGGCTCTGGACGCTGGACGATCCTGCCTGACCGCCGGCTTCCGGCCCGACGGCGCGGCGGAACTCGTCGAAATCGATCTCCGGAAGTCGCAGGACCACCGGCCCCAGCCGTCCCACCTGGTATCGCACGAGACCGAACTGTGCGGCGACGCGCCGGGCGCGATACATCATCGTGCCGGAGAACAGCGGCAGCCGCTCGCGCGGCTGATGGATCTGCGTGACGGTCCGGATACCAGGCTCGATCCCTTCAGCGGCCAGGATGTGCGCCTGGATCGCCAGCGCCGGCTCCGCCTGGCCGATCCGCAACCGCCCGTTCCGGAACATGAACGCGTCCGCCGGGGCGGCATGTGTGGCCAGCGCGGAAAGCAGCTTCCGGCCGCCGGCAGGGCTCAGAAAATAGGCCCCCGCCCCCGCCTTGTCCCGGGCCACAGCCGTAATCCGCGGACGCGTCCGGTCGGCGGCAGATCGGCGGAAATATTTTCGCCGGCCGAACCATTCCAGATTCACGAGGTCCCATTCGCCCGTCGGCGGCGAGTGGAGAAAGTCGCCGATGCGCGGCGACAGCACCGCATCGTCCTCGAGAACGACGATGCCGGCATTGCTGGCGGCCGCCCGCTCCCAAAGCCGGGCGTGCGACATCAGAACCGCCACCTCGATCCGGGTGATCGGCCGCTCCCAGGACCGGGACATCCAGCCATAGGCTGCGTCGTCGATGTCCGTCGGCTCGAGCGCCCTGATGCGCGCGAGGCCGAGACCGAGCCGCCTGCCCTGCCGCTCCATGAAGTCGCGTCGCTCGGTGGCGCGATCGAGATTGATGAAACAGGCCGGAAGCCCTGGCTCGATCATGTCCATCGTCCCCGCCCTAGTCCGTCCACACGGAGGGGAACAGCAGGATCAACACCGTCACCAGTTCGAGCCGGCCGAGCAGCATCAACGTCGAGAGAACCCACAGCGCGCTGTCGGGCAGGGTAGCGAAATTCCCGGCCGGGCCGATGATCTGGCCGAAGCCGGGGCCGACGTTCGATACGGCCGTCAGGCTTCCGGAGAATGCGGTGATCAGGTCCAGTCCGAACACCGTCAGCAGGACGGTGCCCATCAGGAGCGTGCCGAAATACAGGAAGAAGAAGATCGTCACGGTCTGGATCGTCTGGGACGAGATGTCGTCATTGCCGTATTTCAGCCGGATGACGGCGTGCGGACGAACGAGGCGACGGAAGCTGGCGCGCACGACCAGATAGAGGATGACGAGCCGGTTGGCCTTGATCCCGCCGGACGTCGAGCCGGCGCAGCCGCCCAGGAACGTCGCAAGGAAGAAGATGCCGATCGCGGCATTGGACCAGAGCGTGTAGTCGTCGGACGCGTAGCCGGTCGTGGTGATGATCGAAACCAGATTGAACGTCGAGGAGACGAGCGCCTCGCCGAAGGGCGTATCGTTGATGATCCGCCGCGTCACCGCGATCGAGAAGCTGAGCACGAGGCAGATCATGAGAAAAACGACGATCTGCGGGTCGCGCCACAGCTGGAAGCGGCGCGGCAGGAAGGCCTTGATGTAGATGACGAAGGGCAGCGCCCCGAGGATCATGAAGAGGGTCGAGGCGAGAAGGATGCGGTTGTCCTCGAAATAGCCCATCGAGGCGTCGTGGGTGGAGAAGCCGCCCGTCGCGAGCGTCGTCATGGCGTGGTTGATCGCGTCGAAGAATTCCATCCCCAGCGAGGTGTAGGCGGCAGCGCACAGCACCGTCAGGACAAGGTATGCGGCGATCAGGCCACCGGTGAGCTGGTTCACCCGGGGCAGCACCTTGTCCGACTTGTCCGAGCTTTCCATGTGAAACAGCGCCATGCCGCCGGCCTGCAGCGAAGGCAGGATCAGCAGCACCATGCCGATGATTCCGATGCCGCCGAGCCATTGCAGCAGCGAGCGCCACATCAGGATGCCGGGCGGCAGCGCGTCGAGGCCGGAGATGACCGTCGATCCGGTCGTGGTCAGGCCCGACATCGACTCGAAGAACGCGCCGGCGTAGGTGACGTTGACCGAGGAGAAGTAGATCGGCAGCGAGCCCACGACCGTCGCGAACAGCCACACCGTCGTCACCAGCAGGAAGCCGAGACGCGGGGTGAATTTCGGGCGTTCGCCACGGGTTGCCACGGCGATCAGCACGCAGACGATACCGACCATGAAGCCGGTGCCCACGAAGACCCGCCAGTCCTCGTTCTGGTCGGCGAGATCGACGAGCGCCGACACCATCATCGCGGCGGCGAGAGCCAGTCCGAAGATCGACGTGACGTGGGCAATGGTCCTGAAAATGGATCGCTCCAAAGGCGTATCGACGGCGCACCCTCTGCCGGGGCGATCGGCGGTCTTCTACCGCCTCATCGAGACGTCGGCAATCTGCAGCGGATACCGGCCGCGCCTCGCACCCGGGCTCGCAGGCCGTGTTGCAGGCCCGCACCCCCTCGTCTATTGAACGGGCATATTTGCGGGGCCATCTGCCAGAGGCCATCGAAGCGAGGCCACCATGACCGAACGCCATGCGGAAATATTGATCCTGGGATCGGGGCCGGCCGGCTACACCGCTGCAATCTATGCCGCCCGCGCCATGATGAAGCCGCTGCTCGTCGCCGGGCTGCAGGAGGGCGGCCAGCTCACCATCACGACCGAAGTCGAGAACTATCCGGGCTTCGCCGATCCGATCCAGGGCCCGTGGCTCATGGAGCAGATGAAGGCGCAGGCGGTCCACGTCGGCGCCGAGATGGCCAGCGACCTGATCGTCTCGGCGGATCTGGCGCAGCGGCCGTTCCGTCTCACCGGCGATTCCGGCACGATCTACACGTGCGACGCGCTGATCGTCGCGACCGGGGCCCAGGCGAAGTGGCTCGGCCTGCCGAGCGAGAACGTTTTTCAGGGCTTCGGCGTGTCCGCCTGCGCCACCTGCGACGGCTTCTTCTATCGCGGCAAGGACGTCGTCGTGGTCGGCGGCGGCAACACCGCGGTCGAGGAAGCGCTTTATCTGTCGCACATCGCCCGCAAGGTGACGGTGGTGCATCGGCGCGACGAGTTCCGTGCGGAACGCATCCTCCAGAACCGGCTGTTCGGCACGCCGAATGTCGAGGTGCTGTGGGACACCGCGGTCGAGGAGATCGTCGGCGCCACCGATCCGATGAAGTCGGTGGAGGCGGTGCGGCTGCGCAATATGCTCACCGGTGAGATCGTCGAGCACCCGACCGACGGCGTCTTCGTGGCCATCGGCCACGCTCCGGCGGTGGAGCTGTTCGTCGGCCAACTGCGGCAGAAGCCGTCCGGCTATCTGTGGGTGGAGCCGGGCACGACGCAGACCTCCGTGCCGGGCGTCTTCGCTGCCGGCGACGTCGCCGACGACGTCTACCGCCAGGCCGTCACTGCGGCCGGCATGGGATGCATGGCGGCGCTGGAGGCGGAGAAATGGCTGGCGGCCCGATCCGCCGACGAGACGCGGGTCGCCGCCGAATAGCATTCGCAGGGGGCGCTGCGCCCTCTTCCCGAGCCATCTCAGGAAACACCACCCATGGCGCTCGATTGGGACAAGCTGCGGATCTTCCACGCCGCGGCGGAAGCCGGCTCGTTCACGCACGCGGCGGACGCGCTCAATCTCAGCCAGTCGGCGATCAGCCGGCAGGTCGCTGCGCTGGAGCAGGAGATCGGGGTTCCCCTGTTCCACCGGCACGCGCGCGGGCTGGTGCTGTCCGAGCAGGGCGAATTGCTCTTCCAGACCGCCAACGACGTGCTGAAGCGGCTCGAAGCGGTGCGGGTCCAGCTGACCGAGACCCGCGAGAAGCCGACCGGCAAGCTTCGGGTGACGACGACGGTGGGCCTCGGCTCCGGCTGGCTCACCGAACGCTCGAAGGAGTTCCTCGAACTCTATCCCGAGCTCGAACTGCAGCTGGTGTTCGACAACGAGGAGATCGATCTGACCATGCGCAAGGCCGACGCGGCCATCCGCCTGCGTCAGCCCCAGCAGCCGGACCTGATCCAGCGGCGGCTCTTCACCGTGCACCTGCACGTCTACGCCGCCCCCTCCTATCTCGCCCGCTTCGGGACGCCGGAGACGATCGAGGATCTCGACCATCACCGGATCATCACATTCGGCGAGCCGGCGCCGAACTATCTGCGTAACCTCAACACGCTGGAGACGGTCGGGCTTCCCGAGGGCAAGTCGCGGAACCCGATCCTGCAGATCAACAATCTCATGGCGATCCGATCGGCTATCGAAAGCGGCATTGGCCTGGCGCTGCTGCCGGACTACATGGTCGACAAGCGCGCCAAGCTTGTCCAGGTCCTGCCGGAGATGGAGATGCCGACCTTCGACACCTATCTCTGCTACCCGGAGCAGATGCGCAGCGCGGCGAAGCTCAAGGTGTTCCGGGACTTCCTGATCTCCAAGGCCCGCACCTGGGCGTTCTGAGTCTGATGCGGCCGTGGAGCCGCCAGCTTACCGCCTCCTCGAGCCGATGGAGTGACGTTGACCGAGACACCAGACCAGATCGTCGCGATCGGTGACGTCCACGGCACCGCCGATCTCCTGGAGACGATGCTCGTCGGGCTCGACCGGATCGTGCCCACCTGGCCGATCTATTTTCTCGGCGACATCGCGGACCGTGGCCCGGACAGCCGGCGCGCCATGGACCTGGTCGTGTCGGCGCTCGACGCCCGGCCAGGGTCGAAGCTATTGCTCGGCAACCATGACGACTGGCTGCTTCGTTTCCTGGAAGACCGGCTGACCCTCGACGAGACCCTGCACTGGCTCGCGCAGGGCGGAGGCGAGACGCTCCAATCCTACGGCGTCGAGCCCGGCGCGGACATCAGCGCATCCCGTCATCATGTGCTTGAGACGCGGCCGGCGCATCTTTCCCTCCTGGCGCACGCCTCGCTTCTCGAAACGGCCGGCGGCTTCGCCTTCGTCCATGCGGGCGTCGACCCGGCACGGCCGATGGATCGGCAGGACCGGCACGACTGCCTGTGGATCCGGGAGCCGTTTCTCGAGCACGTCGGCCACCTCGATCATGTGGTGGTGCACGGCCATTCGCCCCTGAAGGACGGTTATCCGGTGGTGACGGAAAACCGGATATCGATCGACACTGCCGCTGTCCTGAACGGGGCACTGACGGCGATTTTGATCGACCTCCCGGACGAGTCTCTCCGCTTTCTGCGAACCGGGCAGACGCAGGATGTCGGCGAGGTGACCCCGCACCGGCTCGACCGCGGGCTCGGCACCGTCCTCGACCGCTGGAGGCTGAGTGAGGCTCCAGCGAAGCCGCTCTAGGTCCGTCACGCGGGCAAAAAAAGGGCGGCCCGAGGCCGCCCAAGTCAGGCTGGAGTATCAGGCCATGAAAAACCTGATGGGGGAAGAATGCCCAGACCCTGCAAAGGTTGCAAAAACGGTTGGAAAATCCCGCGACTAGGCCAAAGGGCTCACCGAGCATGCCGCCCATGCCGATCGTTGGCTGCGCAACCATCGTCGCAGGTCCACGTTATCGCGTGAGGCCAGCCGCATTATCCTTCCGCGTGAATGCGGCCCTTCCCTGCTACCGAACCGATGACTTCAGGAGTCCATGATGTTCCGAGACAAGCCCAGCAACTATGACCGCCTTTCGGAGACCCTGAGCAGCATCGGCGAGCGCCTGGCGGAACTGGAGGCACAGGCCGTGGAGCGCTTCCATCCCGCCCCGAGCCGCACCGAGCGCATGCGCCGGGCGATCGCGCGGAACGTTCCATATTTTCATCCCGAACCGACGGGGGTCTCGCGCTATCTCCCGGACTTCATGACCGGCTGGCATATGCCTTCGGGGCACGAGGCGCGCCGCCACATGCTGTCGCTGCGCGATTCTGCCGGAGAAGGCGTGGACGATGCGCGCTGCTATTTCGCCGATGCGCGCCGGCACCTGCCGGACATCCGCTTGCCGCGCTTCGACAGCTTCCGCCGCGGGATGCAGACCGAGCGGGGCCTCGACTATCTGCGCGCTCGCCCGGAACTGACGGCGCTTCTGGTGGTCGGCGGCGCCGTGGCTGTCGTGGGCACCGCCTACTACGTCACGAAGAAGGTTCAGGAACACTCCGAGGAGCCGGATTACGACGTCGTTCGCGAAGACGGTGCGATCGAGATCCGCGACTATGACGCCATGATCATCGCCGAGACGATCAAGAGCGGCTACCACGAGAAGGCCCGCCGCTCGGGCTTCGATACCCTCGCCGACTACATCTTCGCCCGCAACCGGGACGGCAAGAAGATCGCCATGACGACGCCGGTCCTGCAGCAGCTCGCCGAGGGCGAGGGACGGATGAAGGGCTGGGCGATCCGCTTCGTCATGCCGAAGAAGTACACGATGGCGAACCTGCCCCAGCCGGCGAGCAGCGACGTGACCCTCAGGGACGTGCCCGCCCGGCGCGTGGCCGCGATCCGCTTCTCCGGCAATTTCAACGCCACGCTCGCGAGCAAGCAGCTGATGAGCCTCTACAACTACCTGGCGGACAACAATCTGAAGCAGAAGAGCGATCCGCAGTACGCCTTCTACAATCCGCCGTGGACCCCCGGCTTCATGAAGCGCAACGAGATTCTCATCGAGATCGAGCGCTGACGCATCAACCCGCAACGGGCGCTACGTCGCCCGGCTGAAGACGAAAGAGCCCGCTCTCCCGAGCGGGCTTTTTTGGGCCTCGCGCAGGCGCCGCGGCTTTCGCCGCGAGCTTCCGAGCGACCGTTAAAATGCCATCGATTAACCGAGACAGAAACAATACTTGACGTTCTTGGCATGAATCTTGCGCATCCGCGCGTTATGGCTGTCATATGCGAGCCATTGACGCAACAGGAGGCCGTTGTCGTGAAATTCTCTCCAGCGATCGCCGCCGCAGCCGGCATCCTAGCTGCAACACCCGCTCTGGCCGGTGGCCGCCCAAGCGCCTGCTACGAGCCGACGCATAGCCCCGCCCTCTACTCGACCGTTGCCGAAGATGTCCTCGTACGGCCGGGCTTCGTCGCATATGACACCGTCCCTGCCCAGTACGGATACGCCACCCATGAAGTACTCGTGGCGCCGGAGCAGGTAAGCAGCCAGCTCATCCCTGCGAAATACACGACCGTGGCGAGGCAGGTCGAATTGCGGCCAGCCCAGGTCGTGCGGCGCTCGGCGCCTTCCGTTCATCGGCTGGTCGTCGAGACGGTGATGGTGGAACCTGCCCGCGAGACGTGGGAATGGCGGATCATCAAGGGCAAGAGGGTCTACTGCCGGATCGTCATTCCGGCGCGATACGAGACGCTCAAGCGCACCGTGGTAGAGCCGGGCGAGAGCTGGGACGAGGTCATCCCGGCCGAATACGGCGTCGAGCATGTCCAGGTGATGCTGAGTCCCGAGCGCGTCAGCCAGCACGTCATCCCCGCACGCTACGAGACGGTGCGCGAGAAGGTGGTGCTGCAACCCGAGCGCACGATCGCGCGGGAGGTGCCGGCGCAATACGAGACGCGGCATCGCACGGTGAAGGTCCGTGAGGAGCGCGCCGGCTGGCGTCAGTTCATCTGCGCGGCGCCTGCTGAACGGCGGGCCAGACCGTCCGGCTGCCCGCAAGGCGCCTGATCATCCGCCGGTCGCGCACGCCGCCGGCGGGTGCCTGATCGCCGCAGGCATTGCCGAAGGCGCTCCCGACTTCTACAACCCGCGAGAACCTGCCCCTTTCGCGAAAAGGGTCGGGTGACGATGCCCGCCTTAACCTGAAGGCCGGCTCGGGCAATGCGAACGGTTCGGGGAAGACATTTGGAAGAAGCGGTGAAAATCGGCGTCGTCGGCTGCGGCGTGATGGGCAGGAACCACGTCCGCGTGCTGGCCGACACGAAAGGCTTCGAACTGGTCGGCATCGTCGATCACAATGTCGACGTGCGCGAAAGCGCGGCGCGGGCGAGCGGTGCGACCGCCTGCGCCACGGTCGAGGAGCTCATCGCGCTCGGCATCGACGCCGCCGTCGTGGCGCTTCCGACGTCGCTGCATTTCGACGTCGGCTCCCAGCTGATCCGATCCGGCATCCACGTCCTGATGGAGAAGCCGATCGCACGGACGGTCGAGGAAGCGCATGCGCTGGTCGCGCTGGCCGACGAGCACGACCGCCGACTGGTCGTCGGCCACGTCGAACGCTTCAACCCGGCCATCGAGGGCCTGCGCCAGGCCATCGGCGAGGAGGAGATCCTTTCCGTCGCCGTCACGCGTGTGGGGCCGTTCCCGCCACGCATCGGCGACGTCGGTATCGTCATCGATCTCGGTGTCCACGACATCGACCTGATCCGCTGGCTGACCCGTTCCGAGATCCTCGACCACCAGACCCTCGTCTCGCGCACGATCGGCGAGCATGAGGACATCGCCTTCATGCAGTTCCGCATGGAAAGCGGCGCGCTGGCGAGCATCAACACCAACTGGCTGACGCCGTTCAAGCAGCGGCGCATCGACGTCTCCACCCGCCACCGCTTCATCAGCTGCGACATGCTGCTGCGAACCGTGTCGGAGTTCTCGCGCTACCAGCCGGACGGCGGCTATCTCCACCGCAGCATCGGCATCGGCTTCCACGAGCCGCTGAAGGCGGAGCTGCAGGCTTTCCGGGCGGCGATCCTGGGAACGGCTCCGGTTGCCGTCACCGGGGCAGACGGCGCGAGGGTTCTGGAGATCGCGCTGGCGGCGCTGCGCGATGCCTGAGCGGCTGCCGCGCCCCCACGCCTCACGATGACTGACCGGGGGGTCTCGTCACACGCGGAAGCCCTCGGCCGGCGCCTGTCGGTTCAGGAGGCGGTCGTGGGCGTGATCGGGCTCGGCTATGTCGGGCTGCCGCTCGCTGCCGCTTCGGCCGGCGGCGGGTTCCGAACCGTCGGGTTCGACATCGATCCGCTGAAGATCGAGACCCTGAACGCCGGCAGATCCTATATCGATTCCGTCGCGCCGGAGGTGGTCGCTGGCCACGTCGGCGCCGGCCGGTTCAGAGCAAGCGGCGACTTCTCCGAACTGGCGCATTGCGACATCATCGCCATCTGCGTTCCCACCCCGCTCTCGCGCCACCGCGAGCCGGACCTGCGCTTCGTCATCGCCACGGCAGAGACCATCGCGAAGAGCCTGAAGCCGGGCCAGCTCGTCGTGCTCGAATCGACGACCTATCCGGGGACGACGGAGGAGATCGTCCGACCGATCCTCGAAGCCGGCGGCCTACAGAGCGGCCGGGACTTCTTCCTCGCCTTCTCGCCCGAACGCGAGGATCCCGGCAACGCGACCTTCCGCACCGCGACGATCCCGAAGGTGGTCGCCGGCGACGGAGCAGAGGCGACGCAACTCGTCGAGGCGTTCTACCGGTCGGTTGTCGAGCGGGTCGTCTCGGTTTCCTCGCCCAAGGTGGCGGAGGCTGCGAAGATCACCGAGAACATCTTCCGTGCGGTGAACATCGCGCTCGTCAACGAACTGAAGACGATCTACGACGCAATGGGGATCGACGTCTGGGAAGTCATCGACGCGGCGGCCACCAAGCCGTTCGGCTACATGCCGTTCTACCCTGGGCCCGGCCTTGGCGGACACTGCATCCCGATCGACCCGTTCTACCTGACCTGGAAGGCGCGGGAGTTCGGCCTCGCCACCAAGTTCATCGAGCTCGCCGGCGAGATCAACCTTTCCATGCCGCGCTACGTCGTCGATCGGCTCGCCGCAGCGCTCGACGACCATCAGCGGGTCTCGCTGGGCTCGGCCCGCATCCTGCTGATCGGGCTCGCCTACAAGAAGAACGTTTCCGACATACGGGAGAGTCCGACCTTCGAGCTCATCCGCCTGCTCGAGCAGCGCGGAAGCCATACGGACTATCACGACCCCTTCTTGGAAGCCGTGCCCGTCACCCGCGAGCACGCCGCACTGGCGGGGCGCCGCTCGGTGGCGCTGACGCCGGAATCCGTTGCGGACTACGACGCCGTGCTCATCGTCACCGATCACGACGACGTCGATTACGCGATGATCGCGGAAAGCGCCCGTCTCGTCGTCGACACGCGCAACGTCTTCCACCGCCTCGGCCTGTCCGGCCCTGCGATCGTCAAGGCGTGACGCCGGCTGTCGGGATAGGCGTCATGTCCGCGTGCTCGACAGCCCGGCCTTCGCTTTTCGTCGGGGGAACGACGCCTAAACCTTGATGACGTAGTGCTTTTTCGTTGGCTCCACGACCGTCCACCGGCCCTTGAAGCCGGGGCGGATGACGAAGCTGTCGCCCGCCACGAGCTTGACCGGCTCGCCGCCTTCCTCGGTCAGCACCGAAACCCCTTCCAGAATGTGGAAGAACTCCCACTCGGTGTAGTCGATCTCCCACTCGCCGACCGTCGATTCCCAGATGCCGGCGTAAAGGCCGTTGCCGTCGTCCTCGATGTTCCACGTCTTGTGGGTGGGGCGGCCACTGCGGATCTTTTCCTTGGCGGGCGCGCCGTTCTCGACCGGCACGAGCGCCTTGTCGAAGCGGAGGAAATGGTCGGCCATGTCGGTCCCTCGTCGGTCGTGATGGGCTGGAAATCGGGTATTGCAGCCTTCGCCGCGACCGTATCGACGGAAAAGGCCGGACGCGCGTGGCGACCGGCCCTTTCAGACGCGGCGTGCATTACGCCTTGGCGAGCGCCTGTTCGAGGTCTGCGATGATGTCGTCGACATTCTCGATGCCGATCGACAGCCGCACCACGTCCGGGCCGGCGCCCGCTCCGATCTTCTGCTCGTCGGCCAGCTGCTTGTGCGTGGTCGAAGCAGGGTGGATCACCAGCGAGCGCGTATCGCCGATATTGGCGAGGTGGGAGAAGAGGCCCAGCGCTTCCACAAATGCGACGCCGGCCTCGTACCCGCCCTTGAGGCCGAAGGTGAATACGGCCCCCGCACCCTTCGGCGCGTATTTCTGCATCAGAGCGTGGTTCGGATGGTCGGGAAGCCCCGAATAGGAGACCCAGCCGACCTTCTCGTGCCCCTTCAGATATTCCGCGACCGCGCGGGCATTGTCGCAATGACGCTGCATGCGCAGCGGCAGCGTCTCGATGCCGGTGAGGATCATGAAGGCGTTGAAGGGGGAGATCGCCGGGCCGAGATCGCGCAGGCCGAGCACCCGGCAGGCGATCGCGAAGGCGAAGTTGCCGAATGTCTCGTGCAGGACGATGCCGTTATATTCCGGCCGCGGCTGCGACAGCATCGGATAGCGATCCGTCGCCGACCAGTCGAACGTGCCCGCATCGACGATGGCGCCGCCCATCGAGTTGCCGTGCCCGCCCATGAACTTGGTCAGCGAATGGACGACGATGTCGGCGCCGTGCTCGATCGGCCGGCAGAGATACGGCGTCGCCATGGTGTTGTCGACGATCAGCGGAAGGCCGTGCTTCTGGGCAATCGCCGCGATGGCCGCGATGTCGACGACGATGCCGCCCGGATTGGCGATCGACTCGATGAAGATCGCCCGCGTTTTGTCGGTGATCGCCGCCTCGAAGCTTCCGACATCCTCGGGGTCCGCCCACTTCACCCGCCAATCGAAGGACTTGAAGGCGTGGCCGAACTGGTTGATCGAGCCGCCATAGAGCTTTCTGGAGGCGACGAACTCGTCGCCCGGCTGCATCAGGCTCTGGAAGATGATCAGCTGCGCGGCGTGACCCGACGCGACCGCCAGGGCGGCGGTACC
>DASYHY010000068.1:0-17965 GCA_036252795.1 Aurantimonas sp.
CGGCTGTTTCTCGGCAAGAGCGGCTCAATGACCGACCATTCCTGGTCCGTGAGTTCGTGGCGACGCATGGCAACCTCCCTTCCGGGAGATTGAATCAGATCATGCCCTCGCACTGAACCCGTTTATGGGGACACGCCCTAACCCATCCATTCACTGCCTGCTCCGCCAGGTGCCGAGATCCACGGGTGGCTCCTCCCGCCCCAACCCTACTCCACGAACACCCGCGTTGCGGCCGCCGCTCCCGTGCCGTCCACCACGGAGATGCTGAGGAAGCCGGGCTCGGTCGGCTGCCAGCTGGCCTGGCGCTCGAGGGTTCCTTGGGCGACCGGGCGACCGTCGACATACCAGGTGAAGGGCGGGCGACCGTTGCGGACCTTGAGGGGAAGCGTGCCCCCGGCCCTGGCCTCGCCGAAGCCGATCTCCACCCGCGCGGCGTTCGGCGGGAAGACGATTTCCGGCTTCAGCCCCGCCTCGACGCGCTCGGCGGCGCGGCCCATGCGGCGGAGCGGCGGCGGCAGGCCGCCACCGGCCGAGGCGAGGATGCCGGGCGGTGGCCCCGCCAGCCGCGCCACCGGCCCCAGCCGCGCGAAGACGTCCCGCATCACCGGCACCGCAATCGCCTCGCCGACCAGGCCCTCCACCGGCGCGCCGTCCGGCCGCCCAAGCCAGACGCCCACCACGTAGCGCCCGTCATAGCCGACCGTCCAGGCGTCGCGATAACCGTAGGACGTGCCGGTCTTGTGGGCGATCGTGCCGGGCGAGCCCTTGGCCGTCGTGGTGGCGCCGGCGAGGATCGAAGTCACGTACCAGGCGGCCTGCGGCGACAGGATCCGCCGCCCGTGCTCCGCCGCCCCCGGCTCGATATGCAGGGGAATGGCAACGCCGCCATTGGCCAGACCGCCATAGATCGCGACGAGGTCCTCCAGCGTCAGCCCGATGCCGCCGAGCCCGATGGCCAGCCCCGGCAGCGAGCGGTCGCCGAGCTCCGGCTTCGCGCCCGCCCGCCGCATCCGGTAGACCAGCCGGGCCGGGCCGACGGCGCTGAGCAGTTCCACCGCCGGCAGATTGCGCGACAGCTGCAGCGCCCGGCGCGCGGTGATGATGCCCTGGAAGTCGCGGTCGAAATTCTGCGGCGTGTAGCCCGAGAAGCCGCCCGGCGAATCGTCCACGAGGCTTTCGGGATGGGCCACGCCCCGCTCGAAGGCGAGGCCGTAGATCAGCGGCTTCAGCGTCGAGCCCGGCGAGCGCGAGGCGCGCGTCAGGTCGACGAAGCCCTGCCGCTCGCGATCGAACAGGTCGGGCGATCCGATATCGGCGATGATCTCGCCGGTGGCGTGGTCGGCGACGACGATGGCGAGGCTCACCGGCTTCTTCAGCGTCGCCGCCTTCTCCTTCGCATAGGCTTCGAGCCGGGACTGCACCGCCTTGTCGATGGTGAGATCGATCGTTGGGCGCGCCGGCTCCGCCGCGCGCAGCCGCTCCGCCGCGTGGGCGACCAGCATCGGCAGTTCGCGCCGGGCCGGCGGCATCGCCTCGCGGCGCGCCCGCTCCGCCTCGCCCCGGTCGAGCAGGCCGAGATCCTCCATCCGGTCGATGACCCGGCCGCGTGCCGCCCTGGCGCGCTCGGGAAACCGGTCGGGCCGGTAGCGCTCCGGCGATTGCGGCAACGCCACCAGCAGCGCCGCCTCGGCCGCCGTCAGCCGCCGCGGCTCTTTGCCGAAGAAGCTGAGGCTCGCCGCCCGCACGCCCTCGAGATTGCCGCCATAGGGCGCCAGTTCGAGATAGAGCGACAGAATGCCCGCCTTGTCCCGGCTGCGCTCCAGCGCGACGGCGGAGAGGATCTGCTCGATTTTCGCAGGCAGGCTTCCGGTCGGCAGCCGGCCCAGCATCCGCGCCACCTGCATGGTCAGGGTCGAGCCGCCGGAGACGATCCGCCCGTGCCGCGCCGACTGCCAGAGCGCCCGCAGGAACGCCATCGCGTCGACGCCCGGATGTTCGGCGAAGCGCTTGTCCTCCCATGCGACGAGCATGGCGATGTAGCGCAGGTCGACGTCCTCGGCCCCGGCCGCCAACCGCCAGCGACCGTCCTCGCTGGCGAAAGCCCGCAGCAGCGCGCCGTCCCGGTCGCGCACCTCGACTCCGGTCTCAGGCGCCTCGAAGGCGGCGATGCGCGCCGCGACGGCGCGCTCGAAGTCGGACCAGGCGCTGCCCGCCACCACGATGGCGAGGAGCAGGACGAGCAGCCCGCCCTGCGCCAGAACCCTCAGCCGCGACACCGCCGACGCTCCCCGGCCTCTTCGCTCACCGCAGCGGGCCGATGACGCTGACCCGGTCCTCGCCGGTGCGCCCGCGCCGGGTCGGGTCGTACATGTTCTCGACCAGCGCCGCCGGATGCACGAACTCGCCCGGCGAAACCGCGCGGACGATGTAGGCGAAGCGCCGCGTCGCGGTATCGCCGTCGCCCTGGTCGACCGCGGCGACGAAGCGGTCGGCGCGGAATTCCGTATGCGCCGCCTCGCCGGTCAGCTCCAGCCAGTCGAGCGCCGCGACGTCGCCGCCGCGCAGGATCGCCGGATTGTCGATCTCGAAGCCCGCCGGCAACGGGTCGTCGATGATCAGCCTTGCGGGACCGGTGTCGATGGGCGTCATCTCCACCACCGCCACCAGTCGGTCGCCCTGCCCGATCTGCGACGGATCGGCCAGTTCGCCTTCGAGCGTGTAGTAGCTGCGGCTGATCGCGTAGCCGTCGACGGACGCGGACGGCACCACCTCCGGCACCCCGCGGATCGTCAGTTCCGCCGTCACCGGCGTCGCGGCACGGTTGGCGACGTCGAGACCGCTGGCGAGGCCTGCCCCGTCGAACGCACGGGAATAGACGCCGTCGACATTCTGCCCGCCGACGGTCAGTTGCGGCGGGTTGCGGCCAAGCAGCGCATGGGCGGCCAGGAGCGACCAGGCGTCTTCCTGCGTGCTGGTATGGCTCGCCTCCTGGCGCGCCGCGTTCACCCGCTGCACCAGGCGGTCGAAGGACAGGCCCTCGACGTTCGTCTCCAGCCCCAGCGTCAGGATCGCCGCGTCGTCGCGAAGCGCGGTGCCGTAGTCGCTGCGGTCGGCGATCGGCGTCATGCCGCCGTCGGAGGCGTCGATTGCCGAGCGGAACACCCGCTCCGCCCGCACCCGGTCGCCATAGAGCGCCAGCGCCGCGGCGATCTGCGCCTTGGCGAGCGGCGTCCGGAAATTGTCCAGCTCGTTGTCGACGTAGTAGCGCAAATCGCCGATCGCCGCCCGGCCGTTGCGGGCAAGGACGTAATAGGCATAGGCGACCGGGCCGAAATCCGGCTTCTCCGGCAGATAGGCGAGGCTGTTGCGCAGATTGTCGATCGCCAGGGTGAAGCCGGTTTCCGGCACTGCGTAGCCGGCTTCCCTGGCGCGGGTCAGGAAGTCGGTGACATAGGCGTCGAGCCAGAGATCGCCGTAGCCCGGCTGCCACAGGCCGAAGCTGCCGTTCGACGACTGGTTGGCGAGGACGCCGGCGATCGCCGTGTCGACCCGCTGGCGGACGTCGTCGATGCGCCCGAGCCCGGCGGCGAGGATGGTCGGATCGAGATAGACCAGCGGCATCGCGCGGCTGGTGATCTGCTCGGTGCAGCCGTAGGGATAGCGGTCGAGGGCCCGCACGACGCCCGCCACGTCGAATTCCGCCGCCCCCGTCACGGTGAGGGTCGCCGCTCCCGTGCCGGGAACGAGATCGGCGAAGATGTCCGGGTCGAGCGCCAGCCGGCCGCCATTCGCCGCCAGCACGACGCGGCTCCTCTCGACCGTCTCCGGCGCGATCGAGCGAACCGGGATCGAGAAGTTCCTGGTCAGCGTCTCGCCGCCCGGCAGGGTCAGCGCCACCTGGAACATCGCGTCGCCGATCGCCTCCGCCGTCACCGGCAGCATGAAGCGTTCGCGTGCGCCTTCGCCGAGTTCGAGACGGGTGGTGGCCTGACCGCCGACGTTCACGACGCCCGCACCCCCCGTCAGCGACAGGGCGACCTCACCGGTCGGACCCTCGACATGGGTCACGTCGATGGCGACGCGCGAGACGTCGCCCGGCGCCAGGAAGCGCGGCCGGCTGACGGCGATCACCACCGGATCGCGCACCAGCATCTCGGCATCGGCCTCGCCGACGCCGGTCTTGCTCCAGGCGAGCGCCATCAGCTTCAGCTGGCCGTTGAAGTCCGGGATGTCGAGCGGCACGCTGGCTTTCCCATCCGGGCCGACCGTGACGATGCCGGAGAACAGCGCCACCAGATCGTCCATCGGGGGCGGGCTCTCGTAATTGCCGCTGGCATCGCCGCCGGAGCGGACCGTGCCGGGCGCGCCCTGCATGCGGTCGATCAGCTTCGAATAGAGGTCGCGGATCTCCACGCCGAGGCGGCGCTGGCCGAAATAGTAGCCGGACAGCGACGGCGGCTCGAACTGCGTGATGTTGAGGATCCCCGAATCCACTGCCGCCAGCGTCAGATAGGCGGTCTCGCCCGGCTTCACGCCGTCGACGGTGACGCCGACCTCCACCCGCCGGCGCGGTTCGATCTGTTCGGGCGCCTCGATGGCCACATCGAGCTGCCGGTCACCCGGTTCGACGCCAGCATGGGCGAGGCCGATCGCCCGGCCCGGCATCCGCCGCGCGTCGAGATCCATCGGCCGGTAGATGATCGCCGCGATATAGGCGCCCGGTCCCCAGTCGCGGGTGACCTCCAGCGTCACCTCGCCGCCATCCGCGCCGATCTCGGCGGTCGTCGAGGTGATCAGGCTCTCGCCCATCACCAGCACTTCGGCGGTGCCGGCAAAGCGGGGCTCGATATGGACAATCGCCGTCTCTCCGATCGCGTAGCGCGGCTTGTCGAGCGACACCCGCGCCATGTCGGGCGTGTCCATCGACGAGGTCGCAACGTACCAGCCGGCATCGAAACCTGCACTCGCCGGAAGCGCGCCGCCGTCCGGGTCGGTCAGCGACAGCTGGTATTCTCCCCACTCGACCGGCAGCGACAGCGACGCGGCCCCGTCGGTGCCGATGTCCACCGTGCCGCTGGCAACGCGTTCGCCGCTGCGCACCGGCTCGTAGTTCCAGTTGCCGGCGGTCGAATACCACTGGAAGCGCGTGGTGATCTTCTCCAGACGCCATTGGGCGCCGTCGAGCGACTGGCGCTCGCCGTCAGCATCGATCGCGATGAGGTCGAACCCGGCCTCGGCACCCTCGGCCACCGCGCCGTCGAAGCGCGGCTTGAGGCCGAGCCGCGGTCGCGATCCGGCCAGCGGCAGTGTCACCGTCCGCTCCACCGGCCGGCCCGACGCGTCCATGACGCGGACCTGCAGCGATGCCGTCGCGGGCTTCGTCGTCGCCGGCGCCTCGAACGGCGTCATCGTCAGCGTGGCGTTGCCGTCCGCATCGGTGGTCGCGCCTTCGAAGGGCTGCCGGGCGGCGGTCGTCTCGTCGCCCGCGAGGCCGAAGCGGTAGCCGGGAAAGGCCGCGATGGCATCGGAGGCCGTCAGCACCGCCTCGCCTCCGACCTCTAGCTCGCCGGCGGGCGCGCCGAACAGATAGCGCGCCGCGACGTCGATGGCGGGCGGCGCGGCCGGGTCGAGCGTCTCGGCCGAGACGGCGAGATCGAAGTCGATCTTCTCCGGCTCGAAATCCTCCACGATGATGGTCTTCTCGGCCAGCGCCGGCTGTTTCGGGTCGGTATGGAGCGCGATTTTCCAGACGCCGCGCATGGCGTTGTCCGGCAGTTCCAGCCCCCAGACGAAACCGCCCGCGCCCTGGTCGGCGACCTGCCGGCGGCGGAACTCGACGCCGTCCGGCCGGGTCGCGATCCCGGTCAGGGTCAGGCCTTCCACCGCCTCGCCCGAGGCGTTGCGGACCGTGCCGGTGAAGAAGGCGGTGTCGCCGGTGCGATAGATGCCGCGCTCGGCGGTGAGGAAGATGTCGAGCGGTCCCGCGGGTGCGCGGCCGCCGACACCGCGATCGGTGAGGTCGAAGGGCGCCTGCGTCAGGTCGAGGAAGACGAAGTCGGCGCCATCGCGCTCGGCCGTCAGCACCGACGGGCGGTCGCCGCCGGTGCCGCGCAGGAGGCCGGCGGGGAAGCGCGCATGGCCGGCCGCGTCGGTCGTCGCCTCGCCCAGTATCTGGTTGTTGACCGCGACGAGTTCGAGCGCCGCACCCTCGACCGGCTCGGCGGTGCCGAGGGAGCGGGCGAAGACGTGGAACCCGTCCGCGGCGGCGAAGCTCGTCAGGCCGATGTCGCTGACCACGAACCACTGCGTCGCCAGCGTGTCCTGGTATTGCGGGCCGTTCCTGGCCGTCGCAGAGAGGATGTAGACGCCCGGCTCGATGTTTTCGGCGATCGCCGAGACCGGGATCGCCGTGGTCACCTCGGTATTGGTCTCGCGGTTGACGTCGACCGTGCCCGTCCAGACGTCCTCGCCGCTGTCGCTCGCCACCTCGTCGATCTGCCACTGCGACAGGCCCCGCAGGAAGCGCTCGTCGCCGATCGTGCGCGACAGCGCGCGGTCGCCGACGCGCTGCAGCCGCGCCTCGATCCGGTCGGTGTTGATCGTGGTGACGGGGATCGTCGCCTCGCCGCCCGCCGGCAGGACATAGGCGCTGGTGGAAAAGCGCACCGACGGGTCGCGGTCGCGCACATAGACGCTGATCTCGGCCGCCCGTCCCAGCGTCTCGCCGTCGATCGCCGTGATGCCGGGCCGCGCGACGATGCGGTAGCGCTCGCCATGGGTCACGCCGTCGACGCAGATCTGCGTACCGCTTGCCGTCACCGGCAGGTTGTCGCCGCCCTCGACGCTGACGAAGTCGCCGGCATTCTCCGAGCTGGTCAGCGTGCCCGACAGCGTGTCGGAAAAGACCAGGCATATCCGCGGATTCGCGGCGTTGTTGTCGACCGTGTGCTCGATGATGCGGAAGCCGTGCTCGGCGAGCACCGCGTCGAGCCGCTCCCGCGCCACCGGCGTCTCGGCGATCTCCAGGCTGCGGCGATAGGTGCGGATCGCGCTCTTCCAGTCCTGCCCCGCCTCGAAGCTCTGGCCGAGGGCCCGCAGTGCGTCGGCCCGCTCGCCAGCGGTCGAGCTGACCAGATAGGCGTTGACGGCACCGAGCTCCCGGAAACGATCGTTCTGCGGCCGCTCGGAATATTGCTCGGGATCGTAGACGAGAGCAGCGTCCGCGAGCCCCTGCCAGGCGCGATGATCCAGCGGGGCGCGCTGCAGCGCCTCGCGCCAGGCGCGGATCGCCTCCGGATAGGACAGCGCCGCTGCGGCGCGGGCCGCGAGACTGTCGGCGGTGACACTGCCGAAGCTGCTGTCGCGGTCGGCGCCGGCGAGCTCCAGCCGCAGGCGCCGTGCCTCGTCGAGCGTTGCCCGCGGCAGGAAATCGAGCTCCGCCTCGCGCGCCTCGATCGAATCGTCGTCCACGGCCGCCGCAAGCACGATTTTGCCGGAGACCGCGCCCGCGACCGTACGCAGCTCGCCGACCTCCTCCTTGAGGAAGCACCACTGGCTCCGCGTGTTGAGGGTGAAGGCCTTGCAGCGCATGTCGCC
Organism: Aurantimonas sp.; assembly: GCA_036252795.1. Classification (GTDB taxonomy): domain Bacteria; phylum Pseudomonadota; class Alphaproteobacteria; order Rhizobiales; family Rhizobiaceae; genus Aurantimonas. The sequence continues at coordinate 7,597 of DASYHY010000068.1, forward strand.
GAGACAGGCAGCGGTGCAGAGGTCGAGGTCGACCTCCTGGAGAATGTCGTAGTCGCGGCCGAAATAGTCGGCGCCCTCGGTGGTGACGATCCGGCGCTCGCCATCCTGCGCCGTGGCAGGCGACGCCCCCGCAAGGCCCAGTGCGAGGACGAGAGCGGCCAGCGCCGCTGACACTTTGCCGATGACGCGCATGCCTGAACTCCCGCCGGGATCGTCCCTTGCGGCAGGTTATGCCGAGCCGCTGCCATGCGCCAGCCGGAATCGGCGTCGGTCCCGCCCGCCGTGGGGCGGCGGCCGGGACCGGTTTGTCTCAGCCCGAAAGCTTCGCCAGGAGGAGACGACCTTCCTGGATCTGGTCGTCGTTGATCGCGTGGGCGTTGCCCGGATAGAGCTTCGCCGTCACGGCCGCGCCGCGCTGCGCCAGATGTTCGGCGGTCTCGCGAACCCGCGTGGCCGGGATGAACGGATCGCGCTCGCTGCAGCCGAGGAAGACCGGCACGGTGGCAAGATCCGGCGGGGTCGGCCGGTCCGCGACCGACGGGCCGATCAGCCCGCCGCTGAAGCCGAGCACCGCGCCGACCTTGCCTGGGTTGCGGGCGAGATACTCGACCGCCAGGCAGGCGCCCTGGGAGAAGCCCGCCAGCACCACGCGCCCGGCGCCGAAGCCCTGGCCTTCGAGGCCGGTGACGATCGCGTCGATCCGCCCGAGCGCCGCCGACAGCGCCGGCTCGTTGGCCGGGAGCGCCTCCATGAAGGGCCGCGGATACCAGGCGCCGCCATCGGCCTGCGGCGCCAGATAGGCGACGGCCTCCCCGCCCAGCGCGGCGCCGAGGCCGATGATGTCCCCGGCCGAGGCGCCGCGCCCGTGCAGGCAGACCACCGCCAGTTCCGCCTCGCGCAGCGCCGCGCCGGCCGTCAGAAGCTGCAGGCGGGAGGCGAACATGTCGTTGCTCATCGGGATCACCCTATGTCAGCGGCTTCAGATTGGCCTCGATCGCCGCCCGCTTGGCTTCCAGGAACGGCGGCAGCGCCAGCGTCTCGCCGAGGCTCTCCATCGGCTCGTCGACGGCGAAGCCCGGCCCGTCGGTGGCGATCTCGAACAGGATGCCGTTCGGCTCGCGGAAGTACAGCGAGCGGAAGTAATAGCGCTCCACCTCGCCGCTCGACGGCAGACGGAAGCCCTTCAGCCGCTCGGTCCACTGATGCAGCTCCTCGACGTCGGCGGCGCGGAAGGCGACGTGGTGGACGCCGCCCGCCCCCTGGCCCGAGGGCGGCAGATGCGGCTCCACCGCGACATGCAGCTCGGCCGCCGGGCCGCCCGGGCCCATCTCGAACACGTGGACCGTCGCCCCGCCGTCCTCGTAGCTGCGCGCCTCCCGCATGTTCATTAGCGTCGTCAGGATCGGCGCCGTGCGCGCCAGATCCGGAACGGACATGGTGATCGGCCCGAGGCCGCGGATCTGGTGCTCGGGCGGCACGGTGCTGGCGTCCCACGGATTGGCCTCGCCCGCCCCGCCGTCGTCGACGAGCCGCAGGCGCTGGCCTTCCGGATCCTCGAAGTCGAGCGTCGCCCGCCCGTCGAGTTCCCGGATGTCGCCGACGCCGATCCCGGCCGAGGCCAGCCGCTCGCGCCAGAAGGCGAGGCTGCCCGGTCCCGCCACCCGGAGCGCGGTGCGCGAGACGGCGTGGGTGCCGCGCCGCTCCGGCGGAGCTGGCCAGTCGAAGAAGGTGATGTCGGTGCCGGGCGTCGCCTTCCCGTCCGCGTAGAACAGGTGATAGGCGCTCGTGTCGTCCTGGTTCACGGTCTTCTTGACCAGCCGCAGCCCGAGAATCTGCGTGTAGAAGCGCAGGTTCCCCGGCGCATCGGCGGTGATCGCCGTCAGATGGTGGATGCCTTTGAGGGCGAGGGACATGTGCGTCTCCGTTGCGTTCCGTTGCTGGCGTTGGATAATCGGGGTCGCGGCACCGATTGAAAGGCCACTGCGCGTGACGAATCGTCTTCGTTTATCGAACGGCCGTTGCCCCGGGACGATCCGGTGGGGCCGCGACGGTCTCGCCGGGCGGGACCCTGCCGCCGGCCGGACGGTCCGCACCCGATGAGCCGGATGACGCTGGACGGCCTCGCCGGGACGATCCTTTCCCGCAACCGCTCCCGCCGCCTGATCGTCGCCCTCGCCGGCTCGCCCGGCTCCGGCAAGAGCACCACCGCGGAGATCCTCGCCGAACGGCTGAACGCTGCGTCGCCGGGGACCGCCGACATCTTGCCGATGGACGGCTTCCATTACGACGACCGGGTGCTGGAGGCGCGCGGCGACCGCCCCCGCAAGGGCGCCCCGCACACGTTCGACGTCGACGGGCTAGCCGTCATGCTCGACCGCCTGAAGGCGGACGACGGGCGCGCCGTCGCCGTTCCGGTCTTCGACCGCGCCATCGAGATCGCCCGCGCCGGCGCCCGCATCATCACGCCCGACGCCCGGATCATCATCGTCGAGGGCAACTACCTCCTGCTCGACCAGCCCGACTGGAGGGCGCTGCGCAGCCGCTTCGACCTCACCGTCATGCTCGACGTTCCCGAAGAGGTCCTGCGCCAGCGCCTGACCGAGCGCTGGCGGGGCCTCGGCCTCGCGGGCGCTGCGCTGACCGACAAGCTCGAGGGCAACGATCTGCCGAACATGCGGCTGGTGCTGTCGCGAAGCGTCCCGGCGGACGTGGTGCTGGGCAATGGGTAGGTTTGACGGAGGGACGGCTGTCAGCGGTGACTCGCCCCCTGATTGCCGCCTCGGCAGGATGATCGGCGGCTCGTCGTTAAACAATCCGTAACCAGCGCGACGCAGAACATCAGGCAGTGACGTCGGCTGGGGTGAGGTCGCCGCTCCACCTTCTCTTGGCGAGTCAGCATGACGATACCTCATCACGCGCCGGCTGCCTCGAGTTCTTCTCCGACATCGGGCGCTTTGCGCCGTCGCCGCATGAGCCCGCCGACCCGCAACGGGACCCGCACGCTCCTGACCGTTGCCGCCTTCGCGGGCATCTATGCAACGCTGATCGTGAGGCTGGCGTGGTTCGGGGCGCTGGACATTACCGTGGCCGGGCAAGGCCCCCTGCCGCCTTCGGTGGCGCGGCCGGACATCGTCGATCGGAACGGCGACCTCCTGGCGAGGGACCTGCCGTCCTTCTCGGCCTATGCCGAGCCGCGGCGGATCGTCGACACGGACGAGGCCGTCGAGAAGATCCTCGCGGTCTTCCCCGACCTGAATGCCAGGAGCCTCTACACCCGCCTCAGCGGACGCAGCGGCTTCACCTGGATCAAGCGGTCGATCACGTCCCGCGAGCAGCAGGCGCTTTGGGCACAGGGCATCCCGGGGGTGGGGTTCCGGCGGGAAACGCGTCGGCTCTACCCGAACGGCACGGCCGCCGCGCAGGTCCTCGGCGCCGTCAACATCGACAACAAGGGCATTGCCGGCATCGAGCGCTGGATCGACCAGAGCGGCCTCGAAGTGCTGCAGATGGCGGGCCTCGATCTCGAGAGGCAGGACCTGGAGCCGGTCCAGCTCAGCATCGACCTCAAGGTGCAGCACGCCTTCACCGACGAGCTGCGCAAGGAAATCGATCGCTACCAGGCCGTCGGCGGCGCCGGCCTCGTCCTCGACGTCACCAACGGCGAGGTGGTCTCGCTGGTATCCCTGCCCGATTTCGATCCCAATGATGCGACGCAAGCCCAGAAGCCGGAGAACATCAACCGGATCAATGTCGGCGTCTACGAGATGGGCTCGACCTTCAAGGCGATGACCACGGCGATGGCGCTCGACTCCGGCGTCTTCAACATCCATTCCGTCCTCGACGCGAGCAAGCCGCTGAGCTTCGGGCGTTTTCGCATCAACGACTTCCGCGGCGAGAAGCGGCCGCTGAACCTGCCGGAGGCGTTTCTCGTCTCGTCGAACATCGCGTTCGGCCGGATGGCGATGGGCGTCGGCGTCGAGGGGCACAAGAGCTTCCTGCGCCAGCTGGGCCAACTCGACCGGCTGACCACCGAACTTCCGGAGAGCGCCAGCCCGATCGTGCCGCGGAACTGGCAGGCCGTGAACACCGCGACGATCGCCTTCGGCCACGGATTGGCGGTGACGCCGCTGCAGGCGGCGATGGGCGTCGGCGCGCTGGTCAACGGCGGCAAGCTGATCCGGCCGACCTTCATCAAGGGCACCGACCCGGTGGCGCGGACGATCCACGAAACCGCGGTCACCCCGCAGACCGGCGAGGCGCTGCGCTACCTGATGCGCCTCAATGCCATCTCGGGTTCGGCCAAGGGCGCCAATGTCGAGGGCTACTATATCGGCGGCAAGACCGGCACGGCCGAGAAGGTCGTCAACGGGCGCTACGAGAAGAGCCGCGTGATGACCTCCTTCATGGGTGTCCTGCCGGCTCATGACCCGAAGTACCTGTTCCTGGTCATCCTGGATGAACCGAAGCCCGTGGAAGGCACGCACGGCTTCCGCACCTCCGGCTGGAACGCCGTGCCGGCAGCGGGACGCATCCTTCGCCGTGTCCTGCCGATCATGCGGATGGCGCCGACCATGGGCAATCCCGTCGATCCCTTCCCTCACACGATGGCTCAGCGCGCCTTCGGGGTGGACCGGCTCCGTACACCCGTCATCCAGCCGGTCCTCGCCAACTACTAGGGATCGGCGGCTCCCGGCGCCTGACCGACAAGCTCGAAGGCAACGATCTGCCGAACATGCGGCTTATGCTGCCCCGGAGCGTCCCGGCGGACGTGGTGCCGGGCAATGGGCAGGTGGCGGACGGGCGGCGCTCGATTGGACGAAACTGCACAACTATCTGGCCAAGCCATCCGGGAACTCCTAGTCTTCGCGCGCCGATCAAATGGAGGAATAAAGTCGGCCGCAAGATCGGCAGGCCGTTTCCGGGAGGAAGACATGGACATCGATCGACGTGCACTTCTCGCTGGCAGTGCGGCATTAGGCGCCGCGCTTACCGTCTCAAACTTCGCCAATGCTCAAGCCGAGCCGCCCGGACCACAGCCATCCCGCTACCCGGACGACGCATGGGAAGTTCTTGATCCCCGCTTCTCCAAGTACATGATCGGCAACACGCCGCTCCAGCGCCAGTGGAGCGGAGCATTGTGGGCCGAAGGTCCGGCATGGAACGGCGTCGGTCGCTACGCCGTCTTCAGCGACATACCCAATAATCGTCAGATGCGATGGGACGAGGTGACAGGGGCGGTGACGCCGCTCCGCCACGCGTCCAACTATTCCAATGGCAACACGTTCGACTTCGAAGGACGACAGATCAGCTGCGAGCATTCTACAGCCCGTGTCGTGCGCTACGGCCATCAGGGCCCGGCCGAGGTTCTGGCCGAGAATTTCGAAGGCAAACAATTGAACGCGCCCAACGACGCGGTCGTTCATCCCGACGACGGGGGCATCATCTTCACCGATCCGGGCTACGGCAGTCACTGGTATTACGAAGGCAATGTCCGCGAACTGGAACTGCCGACGAGCATCTATCACATCGATCCCTCGAACGGCGCGATGGTCCGGCTGACCGACGAGATCTTCAAGCCGAACGGTCTCTGCTTCTCGCCCGACTACCGCACCCTGTATGTCGCGGATTCAGCCGCGACGCATCATCCCGAGCCCTCCCGCATCATCGCCTGGACCGTGGAGGACAACGGGCGACGGCTGACCGGCAGACGCGAATTCGCGACCCTGGAGAACGGCTTCCACGACGGGCTGCGGGCCGATGTCGACGGGAATGTCTGGGCAGCGACCGGATTTGCTGGCGAGGGTCAGGACGGGGTTCACATCTATGCTCCCGACGGTGTCAAGATCGGGCAGATCAAGACTCCGGAAGGGTGCGCCAATCTCGCGTTCGTTGGCGAACACCGCGATCGGCTTCTGCTGACCGCCAGCCAGTCGATCTATACGATCTACACTGCTGCTCAGGGCGCGCACATCGCGTGAGACAGCCTCACCCGGCAAGAATTCATCCTCCCGACCCTCCCATGGGGGCCGGGACCCGCTTCATCACGCGAACGATCGCACAGACGACGACGGGCGCCGGATCGATGAATCGTGCGGCGAAGCAGGACCCGAGCCCGAAGGAAGCCTCCCATGACCCCACTCGCCGGTGGATGCCTCTGCGGCGACGTGCGGATCATTGCCACCGGTGCGCCGTACCGGGTCGGGCTCTGCCACTGCCTCGACTGCCGCAAGCACGGCGGGTCGCTGTTCCATGCCGCCGCCATCTATCCCGCCGATGCGGTGACGGTCACCGGCGAGACGCGCTCCTTTGCCGGGCGGCACTTCTGCCCGCGCTGCGGCTCGTCGGTCTTCGCGCGCAGCGCCGACGAAACCGAGATCAGCGTCGGGGCGCTGGACGAGCCGGACCGCGTGCTGCCGACCTACGAACTCTGGACCATCCGCCGCGAGGCATGGCTGCCGCCCTTCCCCGTCGCGCACCGATACGAGCGCGACCGGGACGAAACCAGCCGATTCGAGCCATAGGCGGGGTGGGAAGGTACGTCACCGCGACGCAAGCCGAATGCCCTCGGACTCGCCCCGCGACAGCGACGGTCCTGCCGGAGCCACGTTCCGTCGCCTCTCCACTGCGTTCATAATCCGGGTTCAGACGACGCCGGAACCCCTTGTCACGGCAAAAGTCTCGTCCTGGCGCGGCTGACGTCGGCGCTGCGGCGACGGCGGCCGAACGTCTCAAACAAACTGTGACTATCGACCCGGCACCGGGGATGCTATGCGCTGCGGCAACCTCTCTTCATGGCATGGACATCATCTTGGCCTCGATCGACACTTCCGGGGCGGTTCCTGCCGCCAAAGCGCCCGCTTGGACCCGCATCCTCGCCGGCTACCGCAAGCCGGACACGCGCCGCAGCCTCTTCGAGACCGCCGTGACGGTCGTCCCGTTCTGCATCCTCTGGGCGCTGACGGCGCTGGCGGTGGTCAACGGCCACTATTGGGGCCTCGTCCTGACGATCCCGGCCGCCGGCTTCCTGGTACGGCTGTTCATGCTGCAGCACGATTGCGGCCACGGCGCCCTGTTCGCCCGCCGCAGCGCCAACGACTGGACCGGCCGGGTGCTCGGCCTCTTCACCCTCACCCCCTACGACTACTGGCGGCGCACCCATGCCGTGCATCACGCGACGACCGGCAATCTCGACCAGCGCGGCATCGGCGACGTCGATACGCTGACCGTCGGCGAGTACCGGGCGCTGTCCCGGTGGGGGCGTCTGCGCTACCGGCTCTACCGGCACCCGGCGGTGATGTTCGGCATCGGTCCGGCGTGGCTGTTCGTCTGCCAGTACCGCCTGCCGATCGGCCTGATGCGCGGCGGCGCCCAGCCCTGGATCTCGACGCTGGCGACCAATTTCGGCATCGCCGCCATCGCGGCGGCGCTCATCTGGACGATCGGCCTCGTGCCGTTCCTGCTCGTCCAGCTGCCGATCACCCTGATGGCGGCGACGCTCGGCGTCTGGCTGTTCTACGTCCAGCACCAGTTCGAGGAGACCCACTGGTCGGAGGGCGAGGAATGGAACTTCCAGCACGCCGCGCTGCACGGTTCCTCCCATTACGACCTGCCGGCGGTGCTGCGCTGGTTCACCGGCAATATCGGCATCCACCACGTGCATCATTTGTCCAGCACGGTGCCGTTCTATCGGCTGCCGCAGGTGCTGGCCGACCACCCGGAGCTGCGGGACATGGGGCGCATCACGCTGCTTCAGAGCCTGGCCTGCGTAAAGCTCGTGCTCTGGGACGAGAAGGCCAAGCGGCTCGTCTCCTTCCGCGAAGCCGCCATCGCCTGATCGTCGGCCCGGCAGCGCGGGACGCGCGGCCGGGCGGCGTCTTCGCACGCCGGGCCAGCGACCGGCACGTCAGCCGACGGCCTCCAGCCGCACGGCGCCGGCATGCAGGAAACAGGCCTTGGAGAAGGTGCCGGGGTCGATCGGGTTGGGCAGGCGGAGGTCAGACAGGCCCGGCAAAGGACTGCGTTCAGGATCGTAGGATCGGTCGCTCTGCGCGATGCCGCGGCGAGGCGTCGCGCATCTCCCCGTTCCCTTTGCCGGGTATGGTCTTATCCGGCCGAATAGCGGGAACGGGTCCTGCCAGGGCGGCTTTGCCTCACGACCCGCGCATGAGCCGGGTCCGGCAGAGTTCCGAGAGAAACGGGAGCACCCGATGAACCAGTTCGATCCCGCGCGCCGCGCCTTCGTCGCCGGCGCCGCCATGACGGGCGCCGCCGCTGCGACCGGTACGGCCTTCGCCCAGAACAACCAGTCCGGCAACAGCGACGCCGCGATGACGCGGCAGGCCAGAGACTTCCCCGAGCCGCCTTATCCGAAGCAGCAGCAGCCCTGGCCGGGGCTGGCAAAGGAAATGAACCCGCGCCCCGATCACGGGGAGGAGACCTACCAGGGGACCGGCCGCCTTTCCGGCAAGCGGGCACTGATCACCGGCGGCGACAGCGGCATCGGCCGCGCGGCGGCGATCGCCTTCGCCAAGGAGGGCGCCGACGTCGCGATCTGCTATCTGGAGTCGGAAGAGCCGGACGCGCAGGACGTCAGGCGGGTGGTGGAGAACGCCGGCCGCACCTTTGCGGCGTTTCCCGGCGATCTCCGCGACAAGGACTACACGACCGGCCTGCCGGACCGTACGGTCGAGGCGCTCGGGGGGCTCGACATCCTCGTCAACAACGCCGCCTACCAGCAGTGGGTGCCGGGGCTCGAGGAGCTGTCGGACGAGCAGTTCGACCAGACGATGAAGACCAATCTCTACGCCATGTTCTGGCTGACCAAGGCGGCCCTGCCGCATCTGAACCCCGGCGCCGCGATCATCAACACGTCCAGCGAGGTCGCCGCGTCGCCGCCGGAGATCCTGATCGACTATTCGATGACGAAGGCGGGGATCCTGTCCTTCACCAAAACGATGGCCAAGCAGCTCGCCTCGCGCGGCATCCGAGTGAATGCGGTCGCCCCGGGGCCGATCTGGACGCCGCTGCAAGTCACCGGCGGGCAGCCGACGGAGAACATTCCGCAGTTCGGTTCGAGCACGCCGATCGGGCGCGCCGGACAGCCGGTGGAACTGGCGCCGCTCTATGTCGCGCTCGCCGATCCCGACTTCAGCTACTCCACCGGGCAGGTGTTCGGCGCGACGGGCGGCGACCCGCAGCCGGGCGCCTGACGCGACAGAACCTTGGCAGCGGCCCCCGCTCCGGTGCGGCGGGCCGCGCCTAGCGCTCCAGCGCCGCTTCCACGGCGGACTGCGCCGCCGCATGCAGGGCCCAGAAATCCGCCACCCCCTCGCCCGCCACCCGGCGCTGCAGCGCCGCCAGATGGGCGTGCCAGCCGCCGCCGAAATTGACGGCGTCGGCCCGGCCGCGCAGGCCGCTATGGGTCAGGACGAGGCGCGTCGCCGCCCCTTCCGCCGACAGCCTGATCTCCACCTTGCCCGCCGCGCCGTCCTCCCAGGTGAAGACGATGCGGTGCGGCGGCTCGAAGGCGAGAATGCGCTCGCTCCAGCTGTGGCCGACATATTCCCGGTAGCGCTCCGGCGTCGGCACGGTCTCGTCGGAGATGCGGTCGTGGTCCATCGTCAGGCCGAGCGTTCCGCCGGGACGCAGATCGCTCGGCCCGGCCATGAACCAGCGGGCGCGAAGATCCGGATCGACGATGAACTGCCACACCCGCTCGACCGGCGCGTCGAGCAGCCGCTCGAAGACGAGTTCGTGGGTGGTGACACGGTCGGCGTTGCGGTCGGTCATGGACTGGTTTCTTCCCCGGAGCCGGCGTGGCAGAGCTGGAATGACACGCCGAAGCGATCGGCGACGAAGGCGAAGCGCTCGGCAAAGCCGTAGTCGCCGGGCGGCATCATCGTCCTGCCGCCCTCGGCGAGGATTTCCGCCAGAGCGTCGACCTCGGCCGGCGTCGCGCAGTCGATCCAGAACGAGAAGGACGGGGTGAAGTCGAAATCGTGGACCGGCGGGCTGTCGTTCGCCAGCACCCTCTGGCCGCAGAGGCTGAGCCGGGCGAGACGCACCGTGCCCGGCACGCCCGGCCCCGCTTCGCCGTGATGCGTCAGCTGCTCGATCCGCGTCTCGGGCAGCGCCGCCGCGTAGAAGCGCAGCGCCTCCTCGCAGCGTCCCTGGAACATCAGGAAGGGCGTGGCGCGGCTCATTGCGGCTTCTCCTTCAGGACTTCTTCCAGCGCGTCGAGCTGCGCCGTCCAGAAGCGCTCCCACTGCCGGAGCCAGGCGTCCGCCTCGCGCAGCGGGCCGGGGCGCAGCCGGCAGAGCTGCCGGCGCCCGACCTTGCGGCGCGACACGAGCCCGGCCTTCGTCAGCAC